>CAZPMV010000343.1:0-3588 GCA_964587335.1 uncultured Anaerolineales bacterium | reverse complement strand
CAAGGAACCATACCATAGACAAGCACTGGGATACCGCGGTCGGGGAGCACCCAAGTACCACCCCGAGTATCTGGTAGCACGCCGGGGCAACCGTTTGATCCTGAACATCGTGGATGTTGACAACCCAACCTTCTTCGATAAGGGGATGATCGACGCAGCCTTGGGTTTCATCGACGAAGCCCTGGCCCAAGGCTCGCGGGTCTTGATTCACTGTAATCAGGGCGAGTCCAGGTCCCCTGCCATCGCCCTCCTGTATATGGCGGCCCGGCTTGGTGCGTTGCCGACAGAGTCTTTAGAGGCAGCGGAAGACCAATTCCGAGCCATCTATCCCGGTTACAACCCCAAACCTGGTATCCGTGGACACTTGCATCAGTACTGGCACGAGTATTGCAGCGAGAAACCATCTGCCGAATAGCCGCCTAAGTGTGTCAGTCAACGTCGGAGAACTAGACAAGTGGACTACAGCAATCCGGATGCTGAAGAAGCCCTAGAGAATGCCACCCTGGCCCTCTTTGCCGAGTTGGGCTGGGAGACGGTCAACGCCTACTACGAGGTCTACGGCGAAACGCCAGGCACCGGAACGGGGCCATACCTGGGCCGGGCGACGCGCAACGAGGTCATCCTGCGCCCGCGCCTGGAGGCAGCCCTCGCCAATCTCAACCCCGACCTACCCCCGGAAGCCCTCCACCAAGCCGTCGAGCAGCTCACCCGCGCCCGCTCCGCTATGACCCTGGTCCACGCCAACCGGGAGATCTACGCCCTGCTCAAGGATGGCATCCCCGTCACCTACCGGGACACGGACGGCGAGGAGCGGTTAGGGCGGGTCGCGGTCATTGATTGGGCCAATCCTGCCCACAACGACTTCCTGATGGTTCAGCAGTTCTGGGTCACGGGCGACATCTACACCCGTCGCGCCGACCTGGTGGGCTTCGTCAACGGCCTGCCGCTCCTCTTTGGGGAGCTAAAGGCTCACCACAAGCGTCTCAAAGACGCCTATCGCAAGAACCTCAGCGACTACAAGGACACCATCCCCCATCTCCTCTGGTACAACGGGTTCATCATCCTCTCCAACGGCAGCGACGGCCGCATCGGTACCATCACCTCCGAATGGGAGCACTTCAGCCCGTGGAAGAAGATCAACAGCGAGGGCGAGGAAGGCATCATCTCCCTGGACACCCTGATCCGAGGCTCTTGCGCACCAGGTCGCTTCCTGGACATTGCTGAGAACTTCGTCCTTTTTCAGGAAGTGCGCGGTGGCCTCATCAAGATCGTGACCAAGAACCACCAGTACCTGGGTGTCGCCAATGCCATCGAAGCGGTGCGTCAGATCAGGGATAACCGAGGACGGCTGGGCGTCTTCTGGCACACCCAGGGCAGCGGCAAGAGCTTCTCAATGATCTTCCTCTCCCAGAAGATCCTGCGCAAGCTCCCCGGCAACTGGACTTTCGTCATCATCACCGACCGCCTTGACCTGGATGACCAGATCTATAAGAGGTTCGCCCGCTGCGGGGTCGTCATTGAGGCGGAAAAGCGCGTCCGGGCTCAGGACGGCGCGCATCTCAAGCAAATGTTGAAAGAGGATCACCGCTACGTCTTCACCCTGATCCACAAGTTCCACACCCGGGGCGGAGAGCCCTACCCCAGACTCTCGGACCGCTCCGACATCATCGTCATGACCGACGAGGCACACCGCAGCCAGTACGACATCCTGGCCATGAACATGCGGCACGCCCTGCCCAACGCCGCCTTCATCGGCTTCACCGCCACCCCGCTGGTGGTTGGCGAGGAGAAGACGCGGGAGGTCTTCGGCGAGTACGTCAGCTTCTACAGCTACAAGCAATCCAACGAAGACAAAGCCACCGTGCCCCTCTACTACGAGAACCGCGTCCCTGAGGTGCAGCTCACCAACGAGGAGTTGAACGAGGACATGCAGCGACTGCTGGAGGAGGCGGAGCTGGACGATGCCCAGGAGGCAATGTTGGCGCGGGAATTCTCGCGGGAGTACCAGGTGATCACCCTCAATGACCGGCTGGAGAGGGTCGCTGAGGACATTGTGGACCACTTTGTCAACCGGGGCTACCTGGGCAAGGCCATGGTCGTCTCCATTGATAAGCTCACCACCGTTCAGATGTACGACAAGGTTCAGAAATACTGGCGGCGTGCCCTTGAGGACTTGCAGGCCCAGCTCGCTACCGCATCGTTGGAGGAGCAAGCTGCGTTGGAAGCCAAGATTGCCTTCATGGAAGAGACGGACATGGCGGTGGTGATCTCGTCAGAGCAAGGAGAAGTGCAGAAGTTCCGCGACAAGGGGTTGGACATCCTGCCTCATCGCCGGCGGGTGGTGACCGAGGAACTGGACGAGAAGTTCAAGGACCCTGATGACCCCTTCCGACTGGTCTTCGTCTGCGCCATGTGGCGTACGGGCTTCGATGTGCACGCTTGCTCTACCATCTACCTGGACCGTCCGATGCGCAACCACACCTTGATGCAGACCATCACCCGGGCCAACCGTGTCTTTGGGGAGAAGGTCAACGGCCTGATCGTGGACTACGTCGGGATCTTCCGCGACCTGCAGCGGGCGCTGGCCATCTACGGCACCGGGCCGGATGGCGAACTCCAGCCTGGCGAGGAGCCGGTCAAGGACAAGGACGCCCTAGTCGAGCGGCTACGCGAGGCCATTCAGGAAGCTACTGCCTTCTGCGCCGAGCGCGGCGTAGACATCGAGCCGATCCTGGGCAGCGAAGGCTACGAGCGCATTGCACTAATGGATGACGCCGTCGAGAGAATCATCGTCAACGACGAACTCAAGAGCAAGTACCTGGCCCTGGCGAGTAACGTGGACCGGCTCTTCAAGGCCATCCTGCCCGACACGCGGGCTGGGGAATTCAGCCCCAGGCGCAAGGTCTTTGCGGTTCTTGCAGATAAGATCCGTGCACTGACACCTGAGGCTGACATCTCCGAGGTGATAGACGCGGTCGAGGAGCTGTTGGACGAGTCCGTCACCGCCAGGCCCTATGCCATCCGCGAATCAGGGATACTCTATGATCTGAGCCAGATAGATTTCGAGGCGCTCAAGCAGCAATTTGAGCAAGGGCGCAAGCGCACCGAGGCCGAGAAGCTGCGAGGTACCATCAACGCCAAGTTGCGGCGCATGGTGCGCTTGAACCGGAGCCGCTCGAACTACCTGGAAGAGTTCCAGAGAATGATTGACGAGTACAACGCTGGCTCCCGTAACATCGAAGAATTCTTTGCCGAGTTGCTCGAGTTCGCCCAACGACTTGACGAAGAAGAGCAACGTGCTATCGCTGAAACTCTCAGTGAAGAAGAGCTTGCCGTCTTCGATATCCTCACCCGCCCCGAGCCCGGCCTGAAGGAGAAAGAGAAGCTTGAAGTCAAACGTATCGCTCGCGAGCTCCTAGACACTCTCAAGCGAGAGAAACTGGTGCTCGACTGGCGAAAGCGCCAGCAATCCCGTGCGGCAGTGCGGATCGTTATCAAAGATATGATCTGGCGACTCCCCGAACGCTACACCGACAAAATGTGCCAGCAGAAAAGCGCCCAAATCTACCAGCACGTCTACGACAACTA
>CAZPMV010000342.1:0-3599 GCA_964587335.1 uncultured Anaerolineales bacterium | reverse complement strand
ACCTGGCTATGGATGCTGCTCCAGTAGTCGTGATCGTACCACTGGGCCTGGATCTCCTCGTAGGTCTTGCCCTGCTGCTCGACCCAGGTGTAGTACTTGAGGTTGTGGATACGGCGGCGATCCCAGTAGCCCAGTTCCTCCACGTAGTCCACCGTGCAGCCCAACAGGTAGCGGTGATAGTCGGCCGCGGCGTCCACTTCGCTGTACTCGCCGTGCTCCTCGTGCAGTTCCCGCAACCGGCTTTGGTACAACTCTATGGAGTCGGTGAAGACGGTCAGCACGATATCCTGCTCGTCCAACTCGTACCACCTGGCGAACTTGATGGAAGAGAGCACATTGGCGATGCTGGAGATGCCCAGGAGGTCCAGTTGGCCGATCAGCGCTTCGGGTACACCCTGCTTGGCCAGGTAGGCCCGCCCAGCCGGCTCGTTGAACAGCCGCGCCAGGTTCATGCAGGCCTCGTCGTCTATGGCCACCACCATGTCGGTGTTCTGGAGATTATGGATCCAGGGCACATGCTTGTCGCCGATGCCCTCAATGCGGTGGCCGCCGAAGCCGTTCAACAGCAGCGTGGGGCATTGCAGGGCCTCGCTGGCGACGACCTTACTGGTGGGGAAGATCTCCTTCAGGTAATCGCCGCAACCGATGGTGCCGGCCGAGCCTGTGGTCAAGGCGACGCCCCGATAGGAGTCGCGCGGTCCCATCTCCTGCTGCAGCACCTCCTCCATGGCATGGCCGGTGACGTCGTAGTGCCAGAGGTGGTTGCCGAACTCGTCGAACTGGTTGAAGACCACGACGTCCTCGCGGGTCTCGCGCAACTCCCATGTCTTGTCGAAGATCTCTTTCACGTTGCTCTCGCAGCCTGGCGTGGCGATGACCTCGCCCGAGACCTTGGCCAGCCACTCGAAGCGCTCGCGGCTCATCTCCTCCGGCAGGATGGCAATGGACTCGCAGGCCAGCAGCGTGGAATTGTAGGCGCCGCCGCGGCAGTAGTTGCCGGTGGAAGGCCATACTGCTTTCTGGTAGGTCGGATCGAACTGGCCAGTGACCAGCCGCGGCGCCAAGCAACCAAAGGTCGCGCCCACCTTGTGGGAGCCGGTGGGGAACCACTTGCCCACCAGGGCGATGATGCGCGCCGGCACGCCCGTTAGGGATGGCGGGAGCTCCACGTAGTTGATCCCGTTGAACCCGCCACCGTAAGCCGCCGGTTCGTTCTTCCAGGTGATGCGGAACAGATTGAGCGAGGTGATGTCCCACAGGCCGATTTCCCCAAGCTGTGATCTGATGGCAGCGGGGATCAGCGAGGGGTCCTTCATCTGCGCGAAAGTGGGGACGACGATGTTGCGCTCGCGTGCTCGTTGTACCGTCCGCTTCAGTTGCTCTTTGTGAATAGTCAGGTCTATCATGATTTGTATGCTCCTGGTTGGATACTAGAGATTGGATATTGGATATTGGTGTTGGATATTGGACGTTGGAGGCTGGGGATCAACGTACGATGCGTTCTGCCAGTTCACCAAGATTCAGGTCAGAAGTGTCCACGGCAGGGACGCCTACCTGGCGGCCAACGAAACCACCATGACAGTCGGAGCCACCGGTGACGAGCAGGTCGTGCCGAATGCACCAATCCAGGTAGAAGCGAGTCGTGGCCAGGTCATGGTATTGGGAGTAACATTCCAACCCGGCGATGCCCAACTCCCGCAGGTGACGCAGGGTGCTCTTGCGGCCGTTGGTGCAGCACTGGCTTGCTCCCGGATGGGCCAGAATCGGCACACCTCCGCTCTCCCGAATGGCGGCAACGACGTCGGCAGGATGGGGGTACTGAGCTGATGGGACGGATAGGTTGGCCACCAGGTTGGCGAAGTAGTCCTTTATCCCAGCGCAGACACCTCGGTCCATCAGGAAGCGCAGTGACTTCCAACCGCCGCGTGTGCGATCATAGTCGTAGGCAAGGTAGTCGTGAAGGGTGATGGGACAGCCCTCAGCGACAAGCCCGCGAATGATCTCTTCGTTGTAGCCATCCGATAAGGCAACATTGTCATGTAGCATGGACGGCAAGGCCGCTGCTTCCGGGTCGAACCCGTAGGCCAGGATGTGGAAGAGATCTCCATTCAGGCAAGAGGAGACCTCGACACCTCTCATGAAGGCCACTCCCGCTTCTCGGGCCAGGGCTTCAGCTTCAGCAACGTGGGCTGTCGTATCGTGATCGGCGATAGCGAAGAGGCCAATGCAGTGGGCCGCCACCTCGGCCACGACGCGCTCCGGTGGCCAGCGACCATCGGAGGCAGTGGTGTGAATGTGCAGATCGGCGCGCACGGAATCCGAGCCACGCATAGCCGCGCGCTTCACTGCTCTCGGCCCATGCTGGCCCCGCCCCAAGCGGAGCTGGCCATCTGTCGCCGCAGGCTGTCCATTGTCGGCTCAACGAAAAGCGGCTCGCTCACGGACTTCATCGCCGATGCGATGTCTTTCAGCCCGGAGCCTGTGGCCAACACGACCACCTGCTCGTCGGCGTCAACCAGCCCTTGCTCAACCGCCTTGACCAAACCGGCATAGGCAGCGGCGGCAGCAGGCTCGGCAAAGACTCCACATCCCTGGGCCAAGGCGGGGATGGCCGCGATGATCTCCTCGTCGTTCACCCGGATGAAAGCCCCGCGACTGCGCCGCACCGCTCGCAGGGCCTTGATGCGGTCACGAGGCAATCCAGAGACGATGCTGTCGGCAATGGAGTGGGCCTCCACTGGCTTCATCTCCAAGCCCTCCAAGCCTCGCTCCCAGGCATCCACCAGTGGGGAGGAGCCCGCGGCCTGCACGCCCATCAGTTTCGGCATGTGGTCTATCCAGCCCAGCGCCAGCAGGTCCTGCAGCCCTTTGTGCACCCCCCCCATGATGCAGCCATCGCCGACAGGGATGAAGATGCGGTCGGGAGCCTGTAGGGGCGACCGGCCGGTCGCCCCTACGCGGGGCGTCAATTGCTCGCAGATCTCGTATGCTGCCGTCTTTTTGCCCTCGGTCATGTAGGGATTGTAGGCCGTATTGCGATTGTACCAGCCGAACTCCGGTGCGGCCTTCAGGCACAGCTCGAAGGCGTCGTCGTAGGACCCATCCACGAGGAGCACCGTCGCGCCGAAAACCAGCAGTTGGGTAATTTTGGCCTGCGGTGCGGTACGGGGCACGAAGATGACGTTGGGCTGGGAAACGGCAGCACACAGCCCCGAGAGAGCGGCCGCCGCGTTGCCTGTGCTGGCGGTGGTGACGATCTCATAGCCCAGTTGGCGGGTCTTGACGACGGCGATGGCCGAGGCACGGTCCTTGAACGACGCGGTAGGCTGCCGGCCGTCGTCCTTGACCCACAGGTGGCGCAGGCCCAGGTGAGCCGCCAGGCGCGGGGCAGCGTAGAGCGGTGTCCAGCCGACACTGGCCAGCGCCGTGCCCTCTATGAGGCGCTGTGTTGCTTCTGGCTCCACCGGCAACAGCGACAGGTAGCGCCAGATAGACCGTATCGGGTTGGCGGCGAGTTTGTCGGGACTGATGCGCCGGGCAATGAGATCGTAGTCGTAGATAACGTCGAGGATGCCCTCGTCGCCGTGCTTCGGGCAGAC
>CAZPMV010000341.1:0-3604 GCA_964587335.1 uncultured Anaerolineales bacterium | reverse complement strand
TTGAGGCATTCCAGGAAGTCATCGAGAAGGCACTGCGCGGCGAGCACCCGCCCCCAACGCCCACGCCGCTACCACCTGGTGCGACTCCTTTCGATGCGAACCCAGCGCAGCCAGGATATACCTACGGGGGCGATGCCTTCCGCGGCTCCCCTGATGCCGAGATCGGCCTTGTGGCGTTCATTGATTTCCAGTCGGCAGAAAACCGCACATATCTCCTGGAAGTATGGCCTGATGTGGAGGAGACGTACGTGGAGCCAGGGAAGGTGATGCTCATCATCAAGCATTTCCCAGCGCCGGATCAGGACTCTGCGTTCAAAGCGGCCGAGGCAGCCGAATGCGCTGGACAGCAGGAAGCCTTCTGGGCCATGCATGAACTGCTCTTCGAGAAGCAGGAGGAGTGGGGCCAGGCGGAGGATGTCGTGGCCACGCTCAAGGAGTATGCTGCGGAGTTGGATCTGGATGCCGGCGGTTTCGCCGCCTGCCTGGACGAAGGCCAGACGGAGGCGAAGGTGAATCGGGATCTGGCCATTGCGTTGCAGAGCCAGTTCCCACCCGCTCCGCAGTTCTTCGCCTTCAAAGGACAGCAGGGGGGCTACGTACCAGCCGACAAGCTCCAGGAAGCTATCGAGGAGCTGCTGGCGCAGTAGCTCCTCAGAAGTCCGGGCTCCCACGCTCGGTTTCTGAGACAGGGGGACGACCTGGGACAAGGAGAGGTGAGCCATGCCCAAAGTTGTCGTCGCTGAGGTTACAGAAGAGACACTGCAACGTGCCATAGACGATATCTTCACCGCTTTCGGTGGCGTGACAGCGCTGTTCCCCCGTCAGGGCAAGCTGTTCATCAAACCCAACGGCATTCACTTCGCGCCGTACACGCACACCGCGCCCCAGGCGCTGGCGGCACTGCTGGCCTATCTGCGTCAGCATGGCTACCGGCGCCTTTTCGTCATGGAAAACTGCACCCATGGCAACTTCACGCGGCTGGTGTTCAAGGTCACCGGCTACGACCGCATCTGCCGCCGCTACGGGGCCAGACCGGTGTACCTGGACGAGGGGCGCACGGTGCGCATCACGCTGCCGGGTGAGGCGGAGCCCGTGGAAATCCCCCGCCTGCTGCATGACGAACTGATCGCTCACAAGGGAGACAACCGCTACTTGTCTTTCCCCAAACTCAAGACCCATTCCATGACCACGGTCACCTTGGGGGTGAAGAATCAGATGGGGCTGCTGGTGCAGCGCGACCGCATGGTAGATCACCACTTCGGCCTGCATGAGCGTCTGACCCGCATCTATCGCCTCATCCAGCCCGACTTCACCCTCATCGAGGGGCTGACGGCGACGGTGCACGGGCATTTCCCCACCACGGCTCACCTGGACGATTGCCTGGTGCGGTTGAACGTGCTTTTCGGTGGACAGGACACCGTGGCCGTGGACGCGGTGGGGGCTCGCCTGCTGGGGTACAAGCCGCAGGAGGTGGAGCATCTGCGCTTGGCAGCGGCAGCGGGGCTGGGCTGCGCTGACTTGGCGGACATCGAAGTTGTGGGAGACCTCAACCGCTTCCAGACTCGGTACCCACACACGCTGCTGCGTCGTTTTCCTCCCGACGTGACCATCGTACAGGGGCAGGAACGGGCCTGCATCGAAGGATGCCGGGGCAACACCGAGTGCGTGCTGGAGATGCTGGGCAGCGACTATGGTGGCCGTGGGGGGTTCAGCGTCGTCTTCGGCAAGGGACTGCCGCGGGAGGAACTGGAGCGGCTGCAAGGCGACATCCTCATCGTCGGCCCCTGCGCTGTGGCCGAGGCGGAAGAGATGGTCAGGAATCGCTACCGGCACCGGCGTGTCTACACCAGCAACGAGCACAACGACCTGCGGGCCATCACCACCTATCTGGCACGGATGACGGGGGTGAAGCCTACAGATATGGTGCCGCTGAATCCCATATGCACTGGCCTGCTGCTAGGGTGGGCCAAACTGCACGGCCTGCACGCCCGCACACCGCCGCTGCTGGGCTAATGGGCTCAATGAACACAGGAGAGAGTCCAGCGTGAGCCTGTTCATCACCTTTGAAGGCCCTGAGGGAAGCGGGAAGACCACGCAGCTCAAGTTGCTGGCGGAGTGGCTGAGCGAGCAGGGAAAAGACGTGCTGGCCACGCGCGAGCCCGGTGGCACGGCCATCAGCGAAGCGATCCGGGGCATCCTGCTTGACCCTACGCACACGGAGATGCAGCCAGAGGCCGAGATCCTGCTTTTCTCTGCGGCGCGGGCGCAGATCGTGACCCAGGTGATCCGCCCTCACCTGCAGGGCGGTGGCATCGTGCTCTGCGATCGCTACGCCGATTCCACTCTGGCCTATCAGGGCTATGGACGGGGGCTGGATCTGGACACCCTGTGTGCCATCACCGCCTTCGCCACCGGCGGGCTGGTGCCCGATCTGACCATCTACCTGGACATCGCCATCGAGAAGGGGTTGCAGCGCAAGTTGCCTCAGGAATGGAATCGCTTGGAGGCACAGGCGCTGGCATTCCACCAGCGAGTGCGAGAGGGCTACCTGGAGATGGCCGCCAGCGAACCGGATCGCTGGCTGTCGGTAGATGCTTTCCAGCCCATCGCCAACATCCAGGCGGCCATCAGGGAGCGGATAGAGGTGCTCATCGGCACCATGGGAACAGAGAGGAGGAAGGATCGATGAAGTTGATAATGAGCATCGTCAACCACGAGGATTCGAGGGGGTTGTTGGAGGCGCTGATGAAACGGGGTTTTCAGGCCACGGTCATCAGCACGACGGGCGGATTCCTGCGCGAGGGGAACGCGACCATGCTCATCGGCACCGAGGATGACAAGATGGAGGACGTGCTGCGGATCATCAGCGAGTGTTGCCGCACGCGCACTCGCTACATCAGCCCGTTGCCCCCCTTGATGGAGCCGGGAGAGTTACTGGCAAGCACCCCAGTGGAAGTGGAGGTGGGCGGTGCCACGTCGTTGGTACTGGACGTGGTACGGTGGGAAAGATGCTAGGCTGGTAGATTGGTAACTTGGTCCTCTGACCGATGTACCAAGCTACCAGAGTTACCACCCGCTACATCACCCCGAAGTCTTCGCCGCCCATGTCCATACTTGGGCCCAGGTCGGGCATCGATTCCTCGATTTCCTCGGGGCTTTGGCCTGATTCCAGGCGGCCAATGACCTCGTCGAATTCATCGCCCAGGTCCTCACCCATCTCCTGGCTCATCTTGCGCATCCAGCGGGCCAGAGATTGGGGATCATTCTCGTCCAGTCCGTCCAGCATACTGGGGTCGGCCAGGTCATCCAGGTGGCTTTCTTCGGAGCGTACGATGGCCACGCGAGAGATGAGGCGGGTGAGATGGCTTCCGCCGCAGCGTGGACATGCAGCCTGTTTGGTTTCCAGGTCAGCGTAGCTCCGCCAAAGCAGGCTGACGCGCCGTCGGCATTCGTGGCAGTAATACTCGTAGATGGGCATATGGCTCTCTCTTCGCACTTTGAGTGTGGGGAATTATACCAGCAATAGACGCCCAGGGCAAGTAGCAGCCAGGTGTTCCGGGCTCCCGGTTCCATTCGAGCTACTATATCCCAGGTCAGGTGATGC
>CAZPMV010000340.1:0-3614 GCA_964587335.1 uncultured Anaerolineales bacterium | reverse complement strand
GATCGCATGTGCGACATGGGCTTCCTGCCCGACATTCGCCGCATCCTGAAGCTCTTGCCGGCGCGACGCCAGACACTCTTCTTCTCGGCCACCATGCCCCAGGACATCCGCGAGCTGGCCAGCAGCATTCTCCACGACCCTGTCACCGTGCAGGTCGACGTGATTGCTCCCGCCAAGACCGTTTCCCACGCCATCTATCCCGTGTCCCAGGGCCTCAAGAAGAAGCTGCTGCTGGCCACATTGGAACAGACCGCCACGGGCCGCGTGCTGATCTTCACCCGGACGAAACATCGCGCCCGCAACCTGGCCCGCGACCTGGAGAAACGCCAGTATCGCGTGTCGGCGCTGCAGGGCAACATGTCGCAGAACCGCCGCCAGCAGGCCATCACTGGGTTTCGCAACGACAAGTACGACATTCTCGTCGCTACCGACATTGCTGCGCGCGGCATTGATGTGTCCGAGATCTCGCACGTGATCAACTTCGACATGCCCGACACCGTGGATGCTTACACGCACCGCATCGGGCGTACAGGTCGCGCCCACAAGACGGGTGAGGCCCTGACCTTCATGGCTCAGGGCGACGAACCATTGGTACGGGAGATCGAAAAGGTCTTGGGGAAACGGATCGAACGGCGGCGATTGCCCGGCTTCGACTATGGCGGCTTCGTGCCCGAAAGGCAATTGCAGGGGAGCCACCCGGGTCGGTCGCGCCGGACACAGTCTAGCCACGACCTCAATCGTGGCCATGACCGTGGCCGCAGAGCGGGCCGCAGAGCGGGCCGCAGCAACGCCATGCGCGCAGCGGCCAACGCCCCACGGCGCTAGGTCACCAGCCCTGGCCAGGCAGATCCCTGCCTGGCCGCCCGAGGCCGACCGGTCGACTGGCCTCAGCACAGCTTCCGCCAACCGAGGAGCCCCGAGGCTGGCGGTCCCAGGCCATCGCCAGCCTCCAATCTAATATGCAAGCAGTTACCTGGGGAGTTTCATTGCGGCGCTTTCGGGGGTAATCCATCCCGTCCATCCCGGCATTGACACACTCCGACAGTACTCCCGGACGGCCGGCACGGTACATCCATCTGATCACTCGGTGAACATCTGCGGTCCGAGCGAGGCAAGCCGTCGAGCAGGGCCAGGCTTCTGCCTACACCATCTGACGGTCTTGGGGGATTTGCCTTCCATGCGCGGGGGTCTCAGACGACAGAAACGGAGGTATCCAGGCACCCACCATCGTACCTCCTCATCTCGTCATCGGTTGGCTCACCTCCTCTCCATTCTACCATAACCCCCGAATTGAGAATTGCTGCTGTAGGGGCACGGGTATTGACGTGCTGGACCACCAGGGCTATAATGTGTACTTTGTCAAGCCCAGCCGGTTCCTGAGCGCCCCGTGGGTGCACAAGCAGGTCGGCTGGCTTGGAAAGCCCTTGTCTCACCTGGTTGAGCCTTGGACAATAGGAATGGCAACATAAGATTCACTGCAACCAAAGAGGGAGCGCACCACATATGCTCGTTGAACGAACCGATCTGCGCAATATCGCCATCATTGCGCACGTAGATCACGGCAAGACAACGCTCGTGGACGGCCTGCTCAGGCAGACACACGTCTTTCGCAGCAACCAGCAGGTAGTCGATCGCGTGCTGGATTCCAATGATCTGGAACGAGAGCGCGGAATCACTATCCTGGCGAAGAACACCGCCATCAGTGTCTACGATGCGGAGACGGACCGGCAAGTCAAGATCAACATCGTGGACACGCCAGGGCATGCGGATTTTGGCGGTGAAGTGGAGCGGGTTCTCAACATGGTGGACGGTGTCCTATTGCTGGTAGATGCCGCCGAAGGCCCACGACCCCAAACCCGCTTTGTGCTCAAGAAGGCATTGGAACTGGGCCATCGTGCCGTAGTGGTGATAAACAAGATGGATCGCAGGAACGCGGATCCAGATCGGGTGCTCAATCAGACCTTCGACCTGTTTGTCGAGCTAGGGGCCACAGACGCACAGGCTGACTTCTGTGTAGTGTACGCGTCCGCTGCCACCGGCCAAGCCGGTATGACGCCCAGACTCGAGTCAGACCTGAAGCCACTCTTTGACACCATCCTACGGGAAATCCCTTGTCCAAGAGTGGAACTGGATGCTCCCCTACAGATTCTGGTAACCACGCTGGACCATAGTAACTATCGTGGTCTCACTGCCATTGGTAGGGTTTTTGCTGGCCGAATCACCGCTGGCCAGCCCATTGCCCGACTCACGCGTGCAGGCAAGAGGCTTCCTGAGACTGCGCGGTACCTCTACGTGCAGGAGGGCCTGAGGCGGGTTGAGGTTCCGGTCGCCGAGGCGGGCGAGATTGTGGCAATTGCCGGACTGGAGGGGGTCGCCATTGGGGAAACGTTAGCCGACCCGGAACAATCCGTGGCCTTGCCCGTAATCAGGGTGGACGAACCTAGTCTGCAGATGAGCTTTGCAGTGAACGCATCGCCCTTGGCGGGTCGGGAAGGTCGCTGGGGCACCTCACGCAAGCTCCGCGAGCGCCTTCTTGACGAGGCCCGGCATAATGTCTCGCTGCGGGTGGCGGAAACGAACCAGCCTGATACGTCTGTCGTTTCCGGCCGAGGTGAACTTCACCTGGCAATCTTGATTGAGACCATGCGCCGTGAGGGCTATGAGTTTCAGGTTTCTGGTCCCAAAGTCATCGTGCGGCAAGACGCAGACGGCCAGACCCTGGAACCCTATCAAGAGCTCCATCTGCAAATACCTCCCGACAGAGTGAGTGCGGTGGTGGGAATGCTGAACAGTCGGCGTGGTCAGATGATCAGCATGGCAGATGCCGCCGACGGCAACGTCCTGGTAACCTATCGCGTGCCGACCCGGGGCTTACTGGGGTTCCGCCACCGGTTCCTGGCTTTGACCCGCGGCATGGGCGTCATGGACACCCTCTTCGACGATTATGGCACCGTGGCCGGGCCAATCAGTTCTCGTCCGCGCGGCTCGCTGGTCGCCTGGGAAGCTGGCGTTGCCACCACCTTTGGGTTGAAGAACGCGGAGGAGCGAGGTAGGCTATTCATCGGTCCGGGGACGGAGGTCTACGAGGGCATGGTGATCGGTGAACATCAGAGGCCAGGCGATCTCAACGTGAATGTCTGCAAGACCAAGCACCTCACCAACATGCGCAGCTCAACTAAAGACATCGAGATCCGACTATCCACGCCCCAGGAGATGAGCCTGGATAGATGCATCGAATACCTGAGTGACGACGAGCTGCTGGAGATCACCCCGGCGAGTCTGCGCATCAGCAAGCGCGTTTTGAACAAGCGCGAACGCAACCGACAAGCCAAACGCATCAAGGAAGCACCCGCGTAAGCCTGTTCACCGGCGAAAGCGGAGGCCCAGTATGAGGCCCCTGGCGGTCATTGAAGGATCCGTCCAAATCCGTAGGTCGCCATTGAGACGAGTCCGTAAGTCATCTTCGTGAAAAGCCCGTAGGTCGCAAGAAAAAACCCGCCTCATTGGGCGGGTTCCTTCATTAAGCAGTCCT
The DNA here is from genome assembly GCA_964587335.1 of uncultured Anaerolineales bacterium. Classification (GTDB taxonomy): domain Bacteria; phylum Chloroflexota; class Anaerolineae; order UBA3071; family UBA3071; genus UBA3071. The sequence goes on along the minus strand of CAZPMV010000340.1, from coordinate 82 downwards.
TCCTCAGGCGCCCCCGGCGCGACTCGAACGCGCAACCTACGGATTCGAAGTCCGGCGCTCTGTCCATTGAGCTACAGGGGCT
>CAZPMV010000339.1:0-3617 GCA_964587335.1 uncultured Anaerolineales bacterium | reverse complement strand
AACCTCGTCCAGGGCCACCTCGCCGGCAGTGATGAGTTGCGCCAGGTGTGTGTAGATGGTGCTTTCGGCGAAGCCACGCTCGGCGGCGATCTGCGCTGGCGTGAACCCCTGGGCCAGGAGTTGGCCGGAGTAGGGGACGGTGCCGCCCGCCTTGCGCTTGGCGCGCTGCCGTTCCCGCGCTCCGGGTCGCAGCGGGCGGGGTAGATGCAGCGAGATGGCCGCTCTACTGGCTAACGCCTGCCGCCCTTGCGGCGTAAGCCGCAACACGGGGTATTCGCCTCCCACCACCTTCATATGCTTCGAGCGCAGCAGTTGGTCAATCAGTCCCCCGATTTCCTTCTGCTTCAATGTCGCCAGCTTGCCGTAGTAACGCAACCGGTCGTAGTTGCCAGATTTCATTGCCTTGGCCTGCGAGCCCTTGAGCACCTGCGCCAACCGTCTGCGCCCTACGTTCCAGCGCAGCTCGGCCACGGTGCTCAGGATGACCAGCGCGGCCCATTCCGCCTGGCTCTCGGCGCGACGGGTTTCATCTTCGTCAGAAGTAGCGGCGCGGGCCAGACAGTTGTCGCAGCAGCGGGGCGCGTCGGCCGGTCCCGAGTCGCCGAAGTGGGTGAGGATGGCCCGGCGACGGCAATCGTCTCCTTCGGCGTAGGCGATCACGCTCGCCAGTTGGCGACGCCTATGGTCACGGCGGGCTTCGACATCGGCGGCAGCGGCGTGCAGTGCATCTCGACGCAGATCGCCAACTCGCGCCCAGAACCGCATCCCCTCGCTTCCCAGCCGCTGCAATGCACCGGCAGCCTCCAGTTGGCTCAAGCCAACCCGTAGCTTGACATGGTTCAGCCCCGTGGCGCGGGCCAGCGCTCCCGTGTCCACCAAGAGCCTATCTGAAGAACCCGAAGAGCCGCTTCTGCAGATCACGCGGTGCAGTTCGCGCACCTGGGCCGGACTGGGCGCATCGTTCTCGATGAACCACTCCTGCAGAGCCCGGTCTTGCGGGGAATAGAGCAGCGTGCAGAGGGCAGGCAAGCCATCGCGCCCGGCGCGGCCGGCCTCTTGATAGTAGGCCTCCAGCGTGCCGGGCAGCGCGTAGTGGATGACAAAGCGCAGATCGGCGCGGTCTATCCCCATGCCAAAAGCGTTGGTGGCCACCACCAGCGGCAAGTCGCCAGCCATGAAGGCATCCTGCACGGCGGTGCGGGCCTCGGTCTCCAGCCCGGCGTGGTAGTAACGGGCATTGATCCCCAGCACCTGACGGGCGAAGTCGGCTACCTCTTCAGCGTCCCGCCGCGTGCCCACGTAGATGATGCCCGCGCCATCGGCTTCCCGCAGAAGCTCCTGCAACGCACGCAGCTTGTCGGCGGGGCTTGGCGTGTAGCGCACCTCCAAGGTCAGGTTGGGGCGGTTGAAGCCGGTGACCACCCGCCCGGCGTCGTCGAGGCCCAACCGCTGCACGATGTCCTCCTGCACCTGCGGCGTGGCCGTGGCGGTGAGCGCCGCCGTCACCGGCCAGCCCATGCTCTGGCGGGCAGGGCCGATGTTCAGGTAGTCGGGGCGGAAGTCGTGACCCCACTGAGAGATGCAGTGCGCCTCGTCCACGGCCAGCAAACCCACCGAAACGTCAGCTAGAGCTTCCTGAAAAGCGCGGTTGCGCAGCCGCTCGGGGGCGACATAGACCAGCCGGTAGTCTCCTCGGGACATGGCCTGCAAGCGACGCTGTTGCTCAGAGCGGGACATAGTGCTGTTGATGAACGTGGAGGGCACGCCGCGAGCGGTAAGACCGTCCACCTGGTCTTTCATCAAGGCGATGAGAGGAGAAATGACCAATGTGATGCCCGGTCGCAGCAGGGCAGCCAGTTGGTAGATGAGGGATTTGCCAGCGCCCGTGGGCATGACCACCAGCGTATGCTGCCTGGCCAGGATGTGCTCCAGTGCCTCCGCCTGCCCCGGCCGGAAGTCCTCGAAGCCGAAACGGGTATGCAGCAAAGAGAGAGCACTCTGTTTTGACATCCTCGCCTCCTGCGGTAAAATGGATCAGCGCTACGCTTGTGTTCCAGGTGCTAGGTTCAAGGGTTCGAAGGCATTAGGGTAGAAGTGACATGTGGGGCAGGCTTTCGAGCCTGCCAAGCAGCCTGGAAAGGCTGCTCCACGTGCGGCTTGTGCCTCAATGCGTCCGAGGGTTCGAAACAGCGAAACCTGGAGCCTTGAAACCTGAAACCCATGAGTCAGAATCTCACGGAAAGGAAAGGGAACCTATGACCATCCTAGTCACCGGCGGCGCCGGCTACATCGGCAGCCACACTGTGGCGGAGTTGCAGCGACAAGGGTATGACGTCGTCGTCTTCGACAATCTGGAGCACGGACATCGGGAGGCAGTGCGCGGCTGCCCGGTCATCCTCGGCGATCTGCTCAACCCCGATGACATCGACCGCTCCTTCGACGAGCACGACATCGAGGGTGTGATCCACTTCGCTGCCTACGTCGAAGTGGGCGAGTCCATGCGCAATCCCACCAAGTACTTCCGCAACAACGTCCAGGGCACGGTCAACCTGACCACAGCCATGGCCGCGCACGGCGTCCAGCAGATTGTCTTCTCGTCCTCCTGCTCGGTCTACGGCCAGCCGGAGGTCGTGCCAGTCACCGAAGAGGAAAGCCAGAAGCCCGAGAGCGTCTACGGGGCCTCCAAGCTCATGGCCGAGCAGGTGCTCCGGTGGTTCGACGTCTGTCACGGCCTCAGACACGTGGCCCTGCGCTACTTCAACGCTTCGGGCGCGGCCGCCGACGGCAGGCTGGGCGACGAGTACAAGCCGGCTACCCGCATCATCCCAGTGCTAATGGAGTACCTCCTGAGCCAGCGGCCCCGCTTCTTCATCAACGGCGACGACTACGCTACCGCCGATGGCACCTGCATCCGCGACTACATCCACGTGGACGATCTGGCCACGGCGCACGTGGCGGCACTACGCTATCTCGCCGCTGGCAGCCCCAGCGTTGCCTTCAACCTGGGCACCGGCCAGGGATGCAGCAACCTCGAAATCGTGAACATGGTACGGCAGATCACAGAGCGCGATTTCGAGGTAGAGGTCGGCCCCCGCCGCCCTGGCGACCCGCCCATGGTCTGGGCCGACAACCACAAGGCCCGCCGCGAGTTGGGCTGGGAACCGCACTACGGTCTACGAGAGATCATCGAGCACGCCTGGCGCTGGCACAGCAGTCATCCCAATGGATACGCCGAAGGAAACAAGTACAAGTAGACAGGGGAACAAGGGGAACTTGCTGTGCCAGCTTGTTCAGTGCGCTGGCGGTATTGGCACGCCCCGACGCTGTAGCTCGATTTCAATCAAGCGGATCTGCTGTTTCACGTTGCTGATCTGATTGACGATGTGCACAGGGACGTTGAGTGCGCCATACATCGCCTTCTGCACTTCAAGGGTCCCCAGGTTTGTCAGATGGGTCTCCAGGAGATCCTTCAGCACATCTTCCCCTATGTACTTCAGCGTGCCCGTGTCCTCACTCGTGTCCTCTGCCTCTTCTGTCGCTATCTCTCCTTCGACAAGTAGCGATGAAGATAGCGGAGGCGTTGGCTTGACCGGTTCCGGCAGATCGAAGAGCACGCC
>CAZPMV010000338.1:0-3627 GCA_964587335.1 uncultured Anaerolineales bacterium | reverse complement strand
CCTTGGTCCCGGCCTCGGAGGTCAATCTTGGTTTCCGGAGCGGGGGCGTGCTGACCGAAGTGGTGGTGGAAGTCGGCGATCAGGTGGAGGCCGGGCAAGTCCTGGCGCTCCTGGACGAGACCGACACCCAGGCTCAGGTGGCCCAGGCCGAGATCAACCTGCGATTGGCCGAACTCAAGCTGGCCGAACTGGCCAAAGAGGCTGACCCTGCGGCGTTGGCTTCGGCCCAGGCCAGTCTGGCTTCAGCGAGAGCCGATCTGCACCGACTGACTACACCCCCAACAGATGAGGACCTGGTGGCGGCGCAGGAGAACCTGCTCAGTGCACAACAAGCTCTGAATACGCTCTTAGCCGGTCCCGCGCCCGAAGAGATCGCCATCGCCAAGGCCGATCTGGAATTGGCGGAGATCAACGTGCAGAAGGCCCAGACGGACTATGACAAGATAGCCTGGCGAGAGAATGTCGGCGCCACTCCCCAGGCTGTGGCGCTCCAGCAGGCCACCATTGCCTACGGGAAAGCCAAGGCAAACTACGATCTGAAGACGGCTGGCCCCTCTGCGGAACAGATCAGTGCGGCGCGGGCCAAGGTTGCCCAAGCTCAGGATCAGGTCAACACATTACAGCAAGAACCGGATCCCAGCGAGCTGGTTGCTGCCGAAGCCAAAGTGGCTCAGGCTCAAGCTCAGTTGGATAGCTTGCTGGCTGGTGCTTCGGCCGAGGATTTGGAATCGGCGGAACTGGGCGTGACCCAAGCTTTCAACAATGTGAAAGAGGCGCAACGCAAGCTGGAGGACACCCTGCTCGCGGCCCCTACCGCCGGCACTGTCCTTGCTGTCAAGGCTGAGCCTGGTGAATCCGTGGGCACCGGGGCCATCATCACCGTGGCAGACCTGGAGGAGCCGGAGGTGCTCTTCTGGGTGGAGGAGACCGACCTGATGAGCGTCGCACCGGGCAACGATCTGAACATCGTCTTCGAAGCCTTGCCAGATGTGACCTTCCCCGGCGAGATCTTGCACGTGGACCCGGCGCTGGTGAAGGTGGACAATACGTGGGCCGTGCAGGTCCGGGCCAGTGTGGATCTCACCGCGCACCCCGTCAACCTCCTCTCCGGCATGAACGCCGAGGTGGAGATTGTCGCAGGGGAAGCCAAAGACGCGCTGCTCGTGCCGCTCCAGGCGCTGCGAGAAACAACGCCCGGCCAGTACGCTGTCTTTGTCGTCCAACCCGACGGGGAACTGGAATTGCGCATGGTTGAAGTGGGGCTCAGGGACTTTGTCAATGCCGAAATCCTATCTGGCTTGAAGCTCAGAGAGGTCGTGAGCCTGGGAACGACAGGGTAAAACGTGAAACGTAAGGTTCATGCATTACGCTTTGCGCACCTAGCCAAGGAACCAACATGACCCAAAAACTGATTGAAATCACCGGATTGACCAAGGTCTATGGCCTGGGGGATGTGGCCGTCCACGCGCTGCGGGGAGTGGACCTGGGGGTGGAACGGGGCGAGTTCGTGGCCATCATGGGCCCCTCCGGCTCAGGGAAGTCCACGCTGATGAACATCGTGGGCTGTTTGGACCGGCCCACCAGCGGCGCCTACGTGCTGGACGGGGAGGATGTCAGCGGCTTGAACAAGGACAAACTGGCTGGCATCCGCAATCGTCAGATCGGCTTTGTCTTCCAGTCCTACAACCTGCTGCCTCGGATGAACGCGGCCAAGAACGTGCTGCTGCCGCTGCTATACAACGGCACGGAACCCCTGACAGATAGGGAATGCTACGACCAGGCCATTGCCGCCCTCCAGTCGGTGGGGCTGGGCGAGCGGGTGCACCACCGGCCCAACGAGCTGTCGGGAGGGCCGCAACAGCGGGTGGCCATCGCCAGGGCGCTGGTCAACAACCCATCCATCATCCTGGCTGACGAGCCCACCGGCAATCTGGACAGCAAGTCCAGCGAGGAGATCATGGAGCTCTTGCATCAACTACACGACCAGGGCACAACGATCGTGATGGTGACGCACGAGCCAGACAATGCTGCTCATGCTGAGCGAATCATCTATCTCCGTGACGGACAGATTGTCTCCGACGAGTTGAACGGACAGAGGAGGAAGAAGTGAGCCCGTGGCGGACCTTCAAAGTAGCCTGGGAGGGACTAACCCTCAACAAAGTACGCTCGCTCCTGACGGCCCTGGGTGTGATCATCGGCGTGGCCGCCGTCATCGTGATGTTGGCGGTCAGTGCGGGGGCCGAGGCGGAGATCGCCGACCAAATCAACGCCTTGGGGGCCAACCTGGTCATGGTCATGCAGGCGCGCCTCCCGGGCAGCGTAGGCCGTGGTGGAGCCGGTTCGACTCTGGTTTACGAGGACGTGGAAGCCATCGCCTTCAACGTGAGTGACATCAACGGCGTCTCGGCGGAGCAGGGCACCACCCAGGACGTGAAAGCGTCCAGCACTGGGGTCGCGTTGGAAGGGATCTCTGTTGTGGGAACGACCTCCGACTTCCCTGCCGTGCGCGAGTACGAGGTAGCAGTGGGACGCTTCATCACCGAGGAGGAGAACGACCGCCAAAGCAAGGTGGCAGTGTTGGGGTACGGCATCGCTCAGGAACTCTTTGGCGAGGCAAGTCCCATTGGCCAGCAAGTAAAAATCGGCTCGACGACCTTTGCTGTCATCGGCGTGATGGCCGAACAGGGGGTGGTGGGCGGTCAGGACTATGACGGGCGTGTGTACATCCCTATCACCGTCGTGTTCAAGAAGTTCTCCTCCGGTAGCAGGTTGGGCGATGACACGGTACGGGTCATCTACGTCTCCGCCGAAAGCCAGGAGGTAATGGACAGCGTCATCGTCCAGGTCTCAGATCTGCTGATCGAGCGGCACGACGTGAATCCCATGGAACCCGATTTCACTGTGATGACGCAGAATACCATCATAGAGACTCGGTCAGCAGCGACCGAGGCCTTCCGCAGTCTGTTGGCCTGGGTGGCGGGGGTCTCGTTGGTGGTAGGAGGCATCGGTATCATGAACATCATGCTGGTCAGCGTCACGGAGCGGACGCGGGAGATCGGCCTGCGGCAGGCCTTGGGCGCTCGCCCCCGCGACGTGCAGCTCCAATTCTTGCTGGAGGCGGTCACCCTCAGCCTGGTGGGTGGGTTGGTGGGTGTCCTGGCCGGTGTGGGAGGCTCCTATCTCTTTGGCCTGGGGGCGATGCGCACCGAACTGGTACCGGAATCCATCCCGCTGGCCTTTATGGCCTCGGCGACGGTAGGCATCTTCTTCGGCTACTATCCGGCCACCAAGGCAGCGCAGTTGGATCCCATCGAGGCATTAAGGCGTGAGTGAGGAAATCAGCAAGTCAACAAATCAGCAAAGCAGCAGATCAGCGAATTGGAGGAGCTAGATGATGATGATGAAACTCTGGAGAATTACACTTGTGCTGGTACTCGTCGTGACGGCATTGGCCGGATGCGGTGAAAGTCAGGCAACTCCAGCCCCGGAGCCTGTGAGCATAGGGGGTAGCGAGACACATGCCAGCGCGGTTTTGGACACTTCTTACTCGGGCGCACTGGACGTGGGCAGCCAACTGGCACTGGGCGCCATCCGCCTGGAGGAGACGGAGAACGGTGTCACGCCCCA
>CAZPMV010000337.1:0-3646 GCA_964587335.1 uncultured Anaerolineales bacterium | reverse complement strand
CAAACAGCGTGTCAAACTTGCCCTGTTCGATCTCGGCAGGGATCTCGGGATGGGCCTGCAGGGCGGCTGCGTAGAACTGTGCGTTCATGATATTGCCCAGCGTGTAGCCCTGGAACGCGCCGCCGATGCGACCAGCATACCAATGCACGTCCTGCAGTACGCCGTCGCGGTTATCGGGTGAGACGACGCCTATGTCCGCTCTGAACCGTTCCTGCCAGGCCTCCGGCAGATCGCGGATGGCCAAGTCGCCTTCCAGCATCTGCAACTCGAAGTCGAAGCGCAGCATGACGTGCAGGTTGTAGGTCACCTCGTCGGCATCGGTGCGGATCAGCGAGCGTTCCACCTTGTTGATGGCCCGGTAGAAGGTCTCCAACTCCACGGACCCCAGTTGTCTCCGGAATGCCTTCTGCAGTCTGGGATAGAAGAACTCCCAGAAGCCCCGGCTGCGTCCGACGATGTTCTCCCAGAGGCGGGATTGGCTTTCGTGGACGCCCGACGACGTCCCTCCTCCCAGCGGTGTACCCTCGAACTCCTTCCGGATGTTTTGCTCGTACATGGCGTGGCCGGCCTCGTGCATCGTGCTGAACAGCGCGTCACCGAAGAGGTCCTTCTTTACGCGGGTGGTGATGCGCACGTCGTCGATGGAGAAGCTCGTGGTGAACGGGTGGGGGGTTTTGTCCTCTCGCCCGCGGTCGAAATCGAACCCGAAACGCTTGATCACGTCGCGTCCGAAGGCCAACTGTCGCGCTTCGGAAAAGCGCTGGTGCAGACAGGAATCGTCGGATGGAGGCTGAGCTGTGATGGCCTGGACGATAGGTACGAGCTGTTCGCGCAACTCGGCGAACAGCTCTCGCACGGTCGAGGCCTTCATGCCGTAGTCCGAATAGTCGATCAGGGGATCGGCGATGTGCTCGTAGCCGGGGAAGAACTCTGCCAGCTCCCTGCTGAGGTCGAGCGTCTTTTCGAGATAGGGCTGGACGGCGGGAAAGTCGTTCGCTGGCCGCGCTTTGGTCCAGACCTGATAGGACTTGGCCGTGTGTTCATACAACCGAGCCGTAAACGATGGAGGCACCTTCACATCTCGTTCGTATTCCCGCCGCGTGACGCGAATGAGGCTGGCGTCATCCGAGTCGTAGGGTAGGCTCTCCTCGTAGGCTTGCAGGTCGTCCAGCAGCTTGCCGATGGCTGGGTCAATGAACTTCTCGTGGGCGATCCGGCCCAGTGTGGCCAACTGGCGCGCACGGGCTGGCGCTCCGCCAGTGGGCATGTAGGTTGACTGATCCCAATACAGCAGAGCTGCCGCCGACTCGAGATCGTTGATCTCGATGAGACGGTTCTTCAATTCTTGCAGTTTGGCTTCCATGGGGAGCTCCTTGTTCTCTGTAGTCGTGGAAAGCTACGTGGCAAGATACCACATCGGGTGTGCCTTGTCAAACACGGAGTGGCAGCAGTTGCTCAGCAACCTGCTTTCTGCTATAATCAGACGCACACAGTCGAGGGCGAAGCGTTCCGGAGGGGATCCAACCTGGTCGTTGGGGTGACCAGAGGAACTGGAGGTGACCAAGTGACCATGCTGAGAGTCAAGGAATTGGCCCTGCCGATCCTCGTAGTGACAGCTATCGTAGCCCTGCTCGTACGAGGCGGGGCGGTTCCCTCAGTCGCCGACCAGTTTGGCCTGGAGACGCCTGCTCTCTCGTTCAGCGGCGATGATGCACGTCAGGAGCACATGGCTACACCGGAATGCAGCCGTTTGGACGTCCTGCTGCGGGCGACGCCTGCTCCGGCCACGAACCTGTCAGCCGCACCAGCCTACACTGGCTGTGGAGGCGATTTCGCGCCGCCTGTCAACGCTGAGTACGAACAACAGGTCGTCGAACTGGTGAACGCCGAGCGCGCTAATGCAGGTCTCCCCCCCCTGAAACGGGCAATGCCATTGGACCTGGCCGCGCGCTACCACGCGACGGACATGGGGCAGGACAACTACTTCGACCACGCTACCCACGACCGCGTTGATGGCCAGTCGGTGTATGTATGCGCGTGGGACACGCGAGTCGGGACCTACTATGCCAATCGGGAGTGGCTGGCCGAGAACATCGCCTATGGACTTGACACCGCCCAGCGCGTCATGCAGAGTTGGATGGGTAGCGCGGAGCACCGAAACAACATCCTTCATAGGGAGATGTGGGAAACCGGCGTTGGCTACTCTGAAGGCAACTCCGCCTACCGCCGCCACTGGGTACAGGATTTCGGGCGGCGCAGCGGCGTCTATCCACTGATCATCAATGGGGAGGCTGCGGCGACCGACTCCCGTGTGGTGTCGCTGTATGCCTACGGCGATTGGAACGAGATACGGTTGCGCAACAACGATGGCGCGTGGGGAGACTGGCAGACGTTTCACAACACCTTGACCTGGACACTGAGCGGAGCAAGCGGCGAGCAGACTGTGTGGGCCGAAATGCGCAGCGGCGGTCAGAGAGTGGTCAGCAGCGATTCGATCTACTTCACTGGTTCAGCGCCAACTCCGTCGCCGACGCCCACCCTGGCACGCACGCCCACACCGACGCCGGGAGCAATGTCACCCAGCGTATATCTGCCGATCATCACGTTACGCTGAGGAACAGGCTGTTCAGAAGGGTGACTTCGAGCGAGGTCGTGGGGCTGGCTGGCAGGAGTTCTCGAGCAAAGGATGGCCCCTCGTCGTGGATCAGGAGTCTGTGGTGGAATACGAACCTGTCATCGGCATGGAAGTGCACGCCGAGCTGTTGACCGCTTCCAAGATGTTCTGCGGCTGCGATGCCCACATCTTCGGCGCGGCGCCCAACACCCACGTCTGCCCGGTCTGCCTGGGCATGCCAGGCTCGTTGCCGGTCATCAACCGCAAGGCGGTGGAGTACACCATCATGGCCGGCTTGGCGCTGGACTGCCAGATCGCTGGGTTCTCCGTATTCGCCCGCAAGAACTACACCTACCCCGACCTGCCCAAAGGGTACCAGATCAGCCAGTACGAGCTGCCGCTCTGCCACGACGGCTGGCTGGAAGTGCAAGTGGACGGTCGCGCCAAGCGCATCGGCGTCACCCGCGCTCATCTGGAAGAGGACACGGCCAAGCTGTTCCACGTGGGCGAACACAGCCTGGTGGACTTCAATCGCAGTGGTCTGCCGCTGCTGGAAATCGTCTCCGAGCCGGACATCCGCAGTCCGGAGGAAGCCCGCCACTACCTGATCAAGCTGCAGCAGATCCTGCGCTATCTGGGGGTGAGCACGGCTGACATGGAGAAGGGGGCCATGCGCTGCGAGGCGAACGTCTCGCTGCGGCCCGTCGGCTCGACAGAATTCGGCACCAAGGTCGAGGTGAAGAACCTCAACTCCTTCCGGGCGGTGAAGCTGTCGCTAGAGTATGAGATCAAGCGCCAGACTGAGGTGCTTCGGGCTGGCAGAACGGTTGAACAGGTGACCATGGGCTGGGATGAGGCCGGCAACCGCACCGTAGTGCAGCGCAGCAAGGAACACGCTGACGACTACCGCTACTTCCCTGAGCCTGACCTGCCGCCGCTGGAGATCAGCCGCCAGTGGGTGGAGGAGATCCGCTCACGGTTGCCCGAACTGTCCGACGTCAAGCAGGCGCGCTTCGTCGCCGACTACGGGCT
>CAZPMV010000336.1:0-3647 GCA_964587335.1 uncultured Anaerolineales bacterium | reverse complement strand
CAGGCGGCCGCTGACGAGATGTTCGCCGCCCTGCGCCGCACGGCCATGAGCGCCATCATCTACGAAGTGCTCGATATGGGCACGGGCATCACCGACAAGAATGGTGAACTGGCCGGTTCTGGGGCCGGCATCCCGGCCTTTGTCGGTGTGCTGGACAAGACTGTCAAGCGCGTGCTGGAGAAGTTCAACCAGCCGGGCGATATTGAGCCCGGCGATATCTTCATCACCAATGACCCCTACTCCGGCGGCGTGACGCACCTGAACGACGCCGTTCTGACCATGCCGGTCTTTGCAGGCGACGAGATCGTCGCCTGGACCGCCAACATCGCCCACTGGAACGACGTGGGTGGCATGGTGCCCGGCAGCATGTCCACCGACGCCACCGAGATCTTTCAGGAGGGGCTGATCCTGTCTGGCATCAAGCTCTTCTCCCGCGGCGAGCCCATCCGCTCCGTGTTTGATATCCTCACCGCGAACTGCCGCATGCCCGATTTCCTGACGGGCGATCTATGGGCTGGCGTGGCTTCGGCCCGGGTCGGCGAACGCCGCGTCCTGGAGATTGTGGACAAGTATGGGAAGGACGTTTTCCTTCATGCTGTTGAAGAGTACCTGGACTATGGCGAGCAGGTCACTCTGGCCGCGCTGAGACGGTTACCCAAAGGCAAGTACTCACTGGTCGAACCGCAAGATAACGGGCCGGATTACAAAGTCACCATCGAGATTACTGACGACGAGTTCGTCGTTGATCTGCGGGGTAGTCCTGATCAGGACGCGGGCCCCTTCAACATGAGCCGGGACGAGGCGATTACGGCCTGCCAGATCGCCTTTAAGGGTATCGTATCGCCAGAAAGGCTGAGCAACGGTGGCACCTTCCGTCCCCTGAAAGTCCTGACGCGCCACGGGAGCGTCTTTGATCCTATCTACCCGGCGGCGCAGGGCATCTACTACGAGATCACCATCAGAGTGCACGACCTGATCTGGCGCTGCCTGGCCCCCCACATGTCAGACCGCTTGCCCGCGGGCTCCTTCGCGTCAGTATGTGGCACGCTGTTCGGCGGCATCCATCCTGACACCGGCCGCTCCTATGCGGTGATCGAGCCTGAGCTGGGTGGTTGGGGCGGGTCGCCGACCTCCGACGGCAATCCGGGTCAGTTCTGTGCGCTGCACGGCGAGACCTACAATTGCCCGGCCGAAGTGGCCGAAGCGCGCTATGGGGTGACGGTGGACTATCTCAGCTTCCACGACGAGGATGGCGGTGCGGGCTTCCATAGGGGCGGCAAGGGCGTGCGAATTGATTATCGCATCAGGTCCGACAACGCCTGGCTGACGGTGGCCTACACCCGCGACAAGGTCCCTCCGTGGCCTCTGAGGGGCGGCCAGCCGGGTTCGCCCAACCATATACTCATCCGACGAGCCAACGGCGAGACCGAGCGCCACGCCGTGGTGAGCGGCTTGACCTTGCACACGGATGACGTCATCCAGGTCATGACGGGCACGGGCGCTGGCTGGGGCGACCCGATGGATCGCCCCCTGGAGCTGGTGAAACAAGACCTGAAGAACGACTACATCACCTTGGAGATGGCAGAGAAGGACTACGGTGTGATCGTAGATCCTGACACCTTCGAGGTCACCGGGGTCACGAGAGGGCCGGACTAGACCCTGACCAAGGACGAATGGGCAACTATCGCTTGGCACCTGTCGAACAGCAGCGAGAGCGCCTCCCGCACGGATGGCGAGCTGACAGGGGGACGAGCGGCGTGGCACACGGGCCAAGCACCACGCTTGACGCACCAGGTGCTGCCTGCGTTGATTCTGGGGACGGAGTGTGAGACAAGGGTGGGAGTATAGAGTGTACACGAAGCGTCTCAATCGCCTGATCGAACAGACCGCCGTATGCAAATGCGACGTCTTGGCGCTGATGCCTGGGGCCAATCTGTTCTACATCACTGGTCTCTCATTTCACCTCAGCGAGCGTCCCGTCGTCGCGCTGTTTCCTGTAGGCAGAAGGCCAGCGATTGTCCTGCCCGCGCTTGAGGCGGTCAAGGTCGAGCAGGCGAGCATCGAACTGGACGTGTTTCCCTACCGCGACGAGGAGGGATACGCGACGGCCTTCGAGAGTGCTTGCGCTGCGTTGGAGTTAGCCGACTGCACTATCGGCGTGGAAGCACTGCGGATGCGACTGCTGGAGGTGCAACTTCTGCAGCTCTACGCCCCAGGCCATCAACTCGTTCCCGCCGAGGATGTATTGGCTGGATTGCGCGTCCGCAAGGACCAGTCCGAGTTGGAACAGATGCGCCGCGCTGTTGCCGTTACGGAGGCCGCGCTCCGCTCCACGGTGTGCCAGGTGAGGGCAGGGATGACGGAGAGCGAGGTCGCTGCACTGTTGACAGTCGAGCTGTACCAGGCTGGCGGGGAAGGGGTGGCCTTCCCGCCCATCGTCGCGGCTGGCCCCAACGCTGCCTCCCCTCATTCCACTCCCACCCACCGTCCTATCGGGCCAGGTGAGACTCTTGTCATAGACTGCGGCGCGACCGTGGGCGGCTACGCAGCGGACATCACCCGCACCTTCGCCATTGGGGCGTTGGAGCCCGAACTCGCCAACGTGTACGAGGTTGTGCAAGCAGCCAATGCGGCCGGGCTGGGCGCAGCCGGTCCAGGTGTGCCGGCCGAGGAGGTGGATCGGGCCGCGCGTGCGGTGATCGCTGAGGCTGGATACGGCAAGTACTTCATCCACCGCACAGGCCACGGTCTGGGGCTGGAAGTGCATGAGGCTCCCTTCATCGTCGCAGGGAATCGGCAGCTTCTGGAGCCGGGAATGACCTTCACCGTCGAGCCGGGCATCTATCTGCCGGGGCGGGGAGGGGTGCGCATAGAGGACGACGTGCTCGTTACCCCCAGCGGAGTGGAAAGCCTGACGGCGTTTCCGCGCCAGTTCGCCTCGTTATGACTGGCAGGCACGGGGCCGGGGCATGACCGGCGTCAGTAGGCGCTGGTGGCGGTGGTCTGGCAGCGGATGCAAGGTGGGCACTTCCGCTGCCTTTGTTGCTTGTAAGCTACTGCACTATCTGGGACTGTGATATGGGAACCATCGAGTACAAGACGCTGGTGATGGCCGGCCCGATGCGTTGGGTGGTGCTGACCATGGAGGGGCGGGTCACTACCTTGGCCTGGTTTGTCAAGATTCGTTTCACTGCCCAGGGTGGTGGTAGCGTGCTCTTCGCCCGCAGCGACCTGCAAGGCGATGGGAGCGACGATGTGTTCGCTGTGTTCAGCGACAACTTGGCTATGGCAGAACATCTGCGGGACGACATCTTCAGCTACACTGCCTTCGCTGGCATACCTGACCAGACTCCTGCCGCTCCTGTTGTGGAGGCCACCTTCGAGAGCCAGAACGAGTTCCCAAACCTCATCCTGGAATCCGTGCGAGCCGTGGATGGTACAACCTTTGTCTTCTCCCTTCGCGACCTCGGTGCACCGAAGGCCTACGTGCGGGCGGTCAACGAACGCCTGACGGAGGTGGGGGCCTTTGCTGTGCCGGAGAAGTTCTCATTGAAGATCAACGGCGTCGTACCGGTCGGCCAGCCCACGACGGGGCCTCTGGCTGAGGCGCCGCCAGTCGGGGCTGATGTACAGAACCTGTGGTACGA
>CAZPMV010000335.1:0-3660 GCA_964587335.1 uncultured Anaerolineales bacterium | reverse complement strand
GGTCTCTCCGACGGCAACCCCCTGCGCACGATGCGCTCGATTTGCCCCATGGGCACTGCCCGGCGCATCGGTCCCCAGACGATGGTCACCCCGTCACGCTCCACCCGGTACTCCAGGCTGAAGCAGCCCCAGGTGCGGTAGGCCAGATACAGCAGCAGCGGCAGGCTGAGCAGAACCAGCAAGGCTAAGATGAAAGACGTGCCGCTGATGGGCCTGCTCAGCAGAAAACGCAACAGCAGCGCATCCACTGCCAGCAGCACCAGGCAGCTCAGCAAGCCATACCACCCCTGCCGAGAGCGTAAGGGTTTGAAAGTCACTAATCTACCAACCTACCAATCTACCAATCTACCAATCTGCCGGTCTACCGGCTACCAGCATACACCGGCGTACACCAGTGACGATACCTCGCCACATCGCCTCGCACGACGGAGAAGTACAACTCCCGCAGTCGCTTCACCACCGGGCCGATGCGCCCGTCGCCCACGGGCCGATGCTCCACCTCGACGATGGCCGCAATCTGCACCCCCGTGCCGCAGAAGAAGGCTTCCTCGGCGATGTAGATCTCGCTGCGGTCAATGCTGCGTTCCACCGTCTCCATGCCCAGTTCCTCGCGGGCAAGCTCCATGATCGTGGCCCGGGTGATTCCCTCTAGGATGTTGGAGGTCACAGGCGGGGTGATGAGCAAACCCTCTCGCACCATGAAGAAGTTCTCGGCGCTGCCTTCGGAGATGTGGCCCGTCTGGGTCAGCACGAGCGCCTCGTCGAAGCCGCTCAGCACCGCCTCGGTCTTGGCCAGCGCGGAGTTGATATAAGCCCCCGTGATCTTGGCCCGGGCGGGCACGGCATTGTCGTCAATCCGCCGCCAGGACGAGATGCACACCCTGGCTCCCTCCTCGTTCTCGATGTAGCGCCCGAAGGGGACGGCGAAGATGGCGAAGCCGTCGTGCAAGTCGTGCAGCCGGACGCCGACCAACTCGTCGGCCTTGTAGGCCAGAGGACGGATGTAGGTATCCTGGCGGTAGCCCTCCTTGCGCAGCATTTCCACCGTGATCTCGCCCATCTCCTCTACGCTGTAGGGTATCCCCATGTGCAAGATGCGGGCCGAGCGGTGCATCCGCTCGTAGTGCTCCTTCATGCGGAAGAGGTAGAGCTGCTCCTCGGCCTCGTTCCAATAGGCCCGAATACCCTCGAAACAGCCGGTGCCATAGTTGAAGGCATGGGTCATGATGCTGACCTTGGCCTGTTCGATGGGCACGATGTTGCCACCGAAGAACGCGTATTTCGGCATAGTAACCTCCTTGTTACGCTCAGATGCGATCTGCTCTTGCGTGAACTGACAGGGTCAGCACGTGACTCGAATGCCAACTCTGCGTGATACGCACCGCCAACCCGAGAGAGCGAGGTTCGTAGTAGCCACTCAATGTCAATAGGTCAAGGCATAGCATAGGGCCTTGTGCCCGTTTTTGCCCCCCAAAGACGCCCCATAGTCTCCCGCCATTGCGTTGACGATGTTCGTAGTAAGCCACGGAGCGTAGCGGAGTGGCGTTTTGACGGCACTCCACTTCGTTTCGTGCCTGACTACGAGCCATCAACACGTTGCAGGGAGACCACCAGACGCCCACAAGAGGCTAACCCACGCTTAACTTGATGACATTGAGTCGCTACTACAAGCCCACAGTTCATGTCCCACAGAGCGCTACACATACTCCACAACATCCTGCAGCGAACGGCGGGAGGTACGGCCGCCCGGTTCCCGTGCCGGATAGCCGACGGGAATGAGGGCGACAGGCCGCAAGGTGTCGGATAGATCCAGCGCCCGTGCTGCTGCCCCCTCGTCGAAAGCGCCCACCCAGCAGGCGCCCAGCCCCAGCGCCGTCGCCGCCAGCAGGATGTGCTCGATGGCCACCGCCGTGTCCTGCAGGCAGTACAACTCGATCCCGCGTCTCCCGTAGCGGCTGGCAGAGCGATCCGGATCAGCGCAGACGACGAAAACCAGCGGCGCCTGGGCCACGAAATGCTGGCCCCAGGCTGCTGCTGCCAGCTTTTCCTTGACCTCTGGACGCCGCACGATGACAAAGTGCCACGGTTGCCGGTTGCCAGCGGAAGGAGCGCGTATGGCCGCCTGCAGCAGCCGCTCCGCCATTTCCGGCGGCACGTCCCGCTGCGTGTCAAACCGCCGCACGCTGCGGCGTGCCTCGATCACTTGCCAGAAGTCCACATCCTACCCCATGCTTCCTCAAGTCGTCAGCATATGACAACGAATGCAAGGATTTATCGAATGAATTCGTTTCATCCTGTGGATTCGCTGTCATATCCAATGAGCCATTCTTCCAGCACTTCCTGCAAGGTGTCGCGGCACGCCTCCAGATTCTCGGCCGTAGCCCAGACTCCTGGGCAAGGAGGTATTTCACCATAGAAAGAGCCATCTTTCAGGATCTCGTACGTCGCCGCTTGCATAGCTTTTCGGATGTATTCGGTGAGTATCGTTTACCTACGCAAATCCAACGTCAGTTCCCACTCCCGCAACTCGTCCAGCAACGAATACGCCGTCATGTCCATGGTCAGCGGCGTCATGGAGATGTAGCCTTGGGCCAGCGCCCCGATGTCGGTGCCATCTTCCGCCACTCCGCCGGGTCGTTCGCCGCCGATCCAGTAGTAGGGCTGGCCGCGGGGATCGGCACGTTCGATGAGCACGTCCCTGTAGACCCGCTGCCCCAGCCGGGTGATGCGCACGCCCCGCACCTCGGCCGGCGGAAGAGCAGGCACGTTGAGGTTGAGCAGCGTGTTGGACGGCAGGCCCCGTTCCAGCACCTGCGCTGCCAGCCGCGCCGCCACCTGCGCAGCCAACCGGTAGTCTGCGTCCTCATCGTAAGTATCAAGCGAGACGGCCAGCGCCGGCAGACCCGCCACCACCCCCTCCATTGCTGCCGCTACCGTGCCCGAATAGGTGATGTCGTGGCCCAGGTTGGCTCCCAAATTGATGCCGGAGACCACCAGGTCGGGCTGAACGGGGACGGCCTCCAGCACCGCCAAGCCGACACAATCGGACGGCGTGCCATTGGTGACGTAAGCCGGACTGCCGTCAGCCAGCGTGACCTGCGAGATGCGCAGCGGCTTGTGCATCGTCTTGGTGTGACCGGCGGCCGACCAACCCCGCTCCGGGGCAAGGACGGTGACCTGGCCTATGGTTTCCAGTGCTTGCTTGAGGGCCAGGAGCCCCGGTGCTCGCACACCGTCGTCATTGGTAACCAGGATTTGGGTCATGACGATGATCCATAATAGAGGAGGAAGAAACTACGCACCTGGCGGGCAACTGAGCGCGGCGGCCATCTCATAGCATTCCCCTGCGCCGGCGCTGCAAGAACTCACCTGGCCACAGCACCTCGAAAGCTTCCGTGGTCAGGCTGAGGAAATGGCGATTGTCGGAGACCAGGTACCGCGCCTCCATCCATTCGGCGAAAGCGCCGATGAGGGCATCCGCCTTGGCAGGCAGACCCAGGGCGACGTACTTCTCGATGAGTTCAGGCGGGGTAGGAGCATCAACGACATGGAATCTGGCGTTGTCAGCAATCAACCGATGGAGATAGTCTACCCGATCCGCAGCTAGATTCCGTGTCACCTCTTTCATGACCAAGCGGGGAACAAACACATCGAACTTCG
>CAZPMV010000334.1:0-3727 GCA_964587335.1 uncultured Anaerolineales bacterium | reverse complement strand
TTCAGCCGTGTCGCCGGTTCGTCCGGGTTGGAGAGCTTTCCCGTGCGGAGTTCGATGAAGCCAAGCAGCCCCTCCAGATCCTGCACGTAAGTCGCCTCGCCGGAGCGAGTGTGCTGCACCCAGCCGCGCCAGATGGGTTGGCTATCGGCAGAAGTGTCCATCTCCTCCCACCAGATGCGGATCACGAAAGAACTATGGGGTTGATGGAGAGGTGTCATGTCAAGGCCTAAGGCTGGTGGTGAAGCCAAGCGACAGAAAACAACACTGCTGCCTACGCTCTGACGGCAGTGTAGTACATCGGTGTCTCTGGATTATCTCAAATGCGATGAGCCGCACTCAAACCTTGGGCTCATTTTGATTTCGGATTTTGGATTGCGGATTGTTGGGAACGTGTGACCGTGACCGGCTTCCCCGCGTGTGAACGGCGTGTCCCGCCCGGCGCAGTCCGGCCAGGTCGCGTTTGATGGTGGCCCGGCTCACGTTCAGCGCGTCGGCCAAATCATCCACCGTGGGTGCCGCGCCTTGCTCTGCCGCCTCGAGCAGCAAGCGCAGCAGCCGCTGCCGACGACGGACGACCTTGCCAGAAATGGCCTCGTCCTCCGAGGTGGCCATGGTCCACACTGCCTCCACCCACTCACCATCCCGCAGCGGCCGGCCGGTGGGAGCAGAAGCGGCTGGCAAGCGGACCCTGATCTGGCCGGGCTGCAACTGGGCTGCGGTTTCCGTTTCCAGCCGGTTCAGGTCCCCCGCCATCCCCAATCGTCTGAACAGCGTCCTGGCCTCGTCCACCAGCGCCGCGCCGCGTTGGGCTTTGCTGGCATCGGCACAACGCGTCTGGTAGAGCCCGTAGGCAGCCAGGCTGCGGGCCAGTTCCGCCTTAGCGCCGACCTCCCGCAGGATGCGGACGCTCTCCTCGAAGTGGAAGCTCGGCTCTGCGGCGGCCCTCTCGCTGCCCAGGTGCGCGGCGACTTCCCCCATCACCCGGTGCGTCAGCCCGAGGGGCCGGGGAACCTCTAGCTCCTGCGCCATCTGCAATCCGGCGCGTGCCTGAGCCAGCGCTTGCTTGCCCTCGCCTGCCGTCAGGAACACCCGAGCTAGATGCGCGTGAGGCACGGGCACATGCCAGCGTTCGCTGTGAACCTCTGCAATGCTCGTAGCCTGTTCCAGCATCTCTTGCGCTCGTCCCAAGTCACCGAGGTAGTGATAGGCTCTTCCCAGGCCACACAAAGCTTCGGGTTCCAAGGGCCTGTCGCCAATTCGGCGAGCGATAGCCAGCGCACGCTCGAAAAGCGGAATGGCTTCAGTTGGAGAGCCTTGTTCCAAGCTCACTGTTCCCAGGTTGGTCAAGGCAGCATCCTGGCCGTACGGATCGCCAATGGCGTTGGCGATCTCGGCAGCCTCTTGGGCAGCTTCCTTGGCGTGGGTGAATTCTCCCTGGAAGCTGTGCAGCCCCGTCAGGTTGGTGAGGGAGTAGGAGATTCCTACCCTGTCGTCCAACCGTCGGCGGATAGCGAGGGAACGTTCCATGGCAGACTGGGCCTGGGCGTAAGCACCTAGATGGTTGTAGGCAGCCCCCATGCGATTGAGGCAGTCGGCCAGACGGACTTGGTCGTCCATTCTCTCAAAGAGAACGGCAGCCTGGTTGTACACTCCGATGGCTTTCTGGCATTCAGCCATGTTCCGAAGCGCGTTGGCTCTGTTCAGCAGGGCGCGGGCCATCTGGAGTGGTGCGTCGGCACTCTGAGACAGGTTCAGGGCCTGCAGGGCCGTTTCTGTGGACGCGCTGAGATCTCCGCGCTGGAAGTGCAGATAGCTCAAACAGTTCATCGCTTGCGCTTGGGCTTCCAGGTTGCCCGCCTCTCCTGCCAGGGCATGGGCCGTGTGGAAATCAGCTTCTGCCTGGTCGAAGCGACCGGTCTCTTGGCAAATCTCCCCACGAACCTGATGCAGGCTGAGGCCAAGCGTCTCGTCGGCTGGCTTCAGGTGCTTCCAGGCCTCGAGAGCTCGATCGTAGTAGCCGATGGCCTCCCCGCCGGCGTAGACATTTCTGGCCTGATCGCCAGCTTGGCAATTATAATCCACTGCCTTGGCCCACACCCGTCCATGAGTGAAGTGGTGGGCCAGCGCCTCCGCCTGCCCAGAGCGCAGCGCCTCCAATGCCTCGCCGGCCCGTCGGTGCAACTGTCGCCGCTCGTCCTCGTCCATCTCCATGTAGGCTACCTGTCGCACCTTGTCGTGGCTGAAGCGGTAGACGGCCGCTTCCTCCTCCAACAGCCGACGTCGCACCAGTTCACTCACCGCTGCCAGGGCCCATTCTTGCTCCAACTCGCTGCCTCGGAGCAGCAGCGCCAAGTCGAAATCGGCGCCCAGTACTGCCGCCGTGTTCAGCATCTCTCGCTCGTCCGGCCCCAGGCGCGCCAGGCGCTGTGCGATCACCTGGTACACCTCGTGCGGCAGCGGCAACTCGGCGTAGTCAGTCGTCGTCTCATCCCAGTTCGTGCTCCACTCCCCGGACGCGCTGCGATAGAGCACTCCCTCGTCGTGCAGAGCTCGCAGCGTCTCCAGCACGAACAGAGGGTTCCCTCCCGTCTCCTGATGCAGTCGCGCCTCGAAGCGGGGAGCTTGCCTCGTCAGGCCCAGTCCACGCCGCACCAGTTCACCCGTCTCCTCGGCCGTCAACCGCCGGAGTTCGCAGCGCTGGCAGTAGCTTGTCCGATCCAACGCTTGCAGTACTTGCCACGCTGCTGCCCGCTCCCGTGCCTCCCCGCCTCGGTAGCTGCCGATCACCAGCACGCGACTCACGGCCAGGCGGCGCGCCAGGTGGGCCAGTGCCTCCAGGGTTGCCTTGTCGGCCCAATGCAGGTCCTCAAGAATCAGCAGGTGAGGCGCAATCTGGCTCAGGGCAAGCACGATGCGGGTCAGCGCTTCCAATAGGCGGGATCGCTGCAATGCCGGTTCAAGCGACACGCGCTGTGGTAGGTCGGGCAGCCATTCGGCCAGTTCCGGCAGGATCAGACTTGCCTCCCGCAGCCAGAGTCCGTCTACCAACTGGGCCAACTGGCTGGCCCTCAGGGGTGAGAGCCCAGCCTGCAACGCCTCGCCCAGCACACCGTAGGGCGGAAGTTCGGCCAATTCCCGCCCTCGGCCCCACAGCACCTGAGCCCCCCGCCATTCGGCTCCACGGGCGATTTCCTGCAGCAGGCGCGTCTTTCCCACGCCGGCCTCGCCTTCGACGAGGACCATTCCGCCCTGGCCGCCGATGGCCTGCTCCAGGCAACTGACCAAGGCGCGTCGCTCTTCTTCCCGGCCCACCAGCGGGACTTGCCCTGTCCCTTCCAGCAGTGGCGAAGGCAGCAGGCCAGGTGGTTGCGGGAGATAGGCTGCATCCGCCGAGTCGGCGCGCGCAGTGATCTCAAGATACAGCGCGGTGGTGGCGGCTGTTGGCTCCGCGCCGAACTCCTCGGCCAAGACTGCCCGGCAGAGTTCATATTGCTGCAAGGACTCGTTGGTCCGGCCTAGCAGATGGCAGAGACGCATCACCTCGCGGTGGCCCTCCTCGCGCAGAGGGTCCTTCGTAGCCAGCCGCTGGGCGTAGCGCAGCGCCTCGCCGTAGGCCTCCCGGGCTTTGCACATCTCCAGCAACTGGCTCAGGGCGATCAGATACATCTCCCGTAGCCGTTCCCGCTCGATGACGGCCCAGTCGTCGTAGAAGCCGGCCATGAAATCG
>CAZPMV010000333.1:0-3732 GCA_964587335.1 uncultured Anaerolineales bacterium | reverse complement strand
CTTGGTGCAGATGTCCAGATAGCGGAAGTCGTGCCGCCCCGAACAGTCATCGAACGACATGGTCACGAACGGCGGTATCATGTTGGCCACAAACGGCTTCCGCACCGCCCACACGATGCCCCGCCAGAACAGATCGTCCAACCCTCCCAGATGCCCCAACGCTCCCCCTCGCCACAACCGAGGATTCATCAACCACTGCACCGCTCGCCCTTCTCCCCACCTGGCTGCGAAGATGATCGGATAGTGCTTCGGCTCGTAGGCATTCCCAGGCACCAGATGCCTTATGTAGATCAACTGCTCCTTCCCCAGCACCGCCTCCGCCAATACCTCCACGTCATCCCGCCACTCCTTCACCATCACCGCCGTCACCATCCGTTTCGACTCGTGAAACGCCGGCGGCTCCTGCAACCAGGTGATGTAGTGCTCGTTCGATGGCACCAGGATCAGGTTCGAAGCATACGGCAGCCGTTCCACACCCCGGAAGCCGAAGACCTCCAACAACGGCCCACGGTAGCGCCGCAGGTCCCCGTCGAAGTTCACCAGCCCCATGCCCTCCCCCACAGCATCAGCGATGAGCTGAGACTCTTCCTCGGTCAGGCTGTCCCCCAGGCCAGCCTGGGCAATCACCAGACCGGCACAGCCTGCCAGCAGTTCGGCACTAGGGCGCTGCTGGGCCAGGTCCAACAAGCGGTAGGGCATGCCGAAATGCTCCAGCGCCACCAGTATCGTCTCGTCCACGATGTTACGATTGTGGTAGGGACCGCTGCTGTCCACCAGCACCAGCAGCACCATGCTGCCTTCAGTTGAATGGCGGGCGCGTACCACCCGACCATGTGAGAGTGCCGTTTTCATTGTCATCTAGTTCAACCTCCTGCATTTCTGTTGTCAGCCAGTCTCAGCATAGAGCCGCTTGTATAATTCAGGTCGCCGTTCTGCCAGCAGATCACGGCAGTCCCCGTCCCTGCTCTGGTAGACGTAGTCCACGTCCACCCGGCGCACCAGGACCTCTTCATCCAATCCCTTGCGGGCCAACACCTCGCCCATGGGGTTCACAATCAGACCCTCAGAGGGATGCAGCATAGCCAGGAAGACCTTGTTCTCGTAGGCCCTGGTCTTCATCATAGCCAGGTTGCGCTCATATTTCTTCTCACCGTACGCCCCGGCCGTCGGTACCAAGATCAGCTCCGCCCCGTGCAGTGCCAGGATACGGGCGGTCTCAGGTAGCTGGCGGTCGAAGCAGATCATCATCCCAATCCGACCGAAGTCCGTGTCGAAAACAGGAAACTCCGTCCCCTGGGCCCACCAGCGCCGCTCGCCCTTTCCCATGTGCACCTTGCGGTAGCGACCGACCAGCTTACCCCGTGGATCAATCAAAAGCGCCGTGCAGTAGACCTGGTCTCCAGCTAGCTCATCCAGACACGGAACCACGTAGATGCCCAACTCGACAGCGAGTGCCTGCAACCGAGCCACATAAGGCCCATCCAGGGGCTCCGCAGCAGCCAGGAAGCGTTCACGACTCATCCCCGGCTCAAAACAGAGGTAGTTGCTCAGGAACGCCTCCGGCGTCACGACGATCTGCGCACCCTGCACTGCTGCCCGCCGGATCAGCCGCTCAGCGATCCTGCAGTTCCCCTCCTTGTCCTCGTCCACGCCCGCTACAAAGGCCAGCCCAATCGTCAGTTCCCGCATGGTGTCTCTCTCCTTGTTCCCGCATCACGTCTACAGAAAGGTCTCCACTTCGATCTGGCCTTCGAAGGCCAGCACGTCAACGTAGCGCCGCTCCGCACCACCATCCACGTCCACGAACAGCGACAGCCGCAGCGGGCGCTCCGCACGGCCAGACAGCGCACACCGCACCCCACCATTTAGCCCTTCTATACGGGCAAGCCAGGTGCCATCCTTGCTCTTGAGATACGCAGCAATGTCATCATGATGGGAGAAAATCTTCTCAAAGCGGGAGGTCTTCTCCGCAGTGCGGGCCAAGATGCGGTCCCACTCCTGCAGGGTCAACACCCCAAGCTTCTGTTCATGGGTCAACACATCCGCGAAGAAGCCGTCACCCAGACCATTGCGCATTTGAGACGCTGCTAGCTCGGCGGCCTTCTCGATATCGTTGAAGGGGGACTCCCGCAGCGATAGGGTGGCGACAGTCAGGAAGTCGGCCAAGTAGCGGACATTGAAAGAGCCGAAGATGTAGAAATCGTCGTCGTCCGGAAGGACGTCGTAGAAACGGGCGGTCGAGTCGTAGGGCCAGTATCCGCCGCCCGCATCGGTCAAGCACTGATCTGCCCTACGGACTCCAACGTGGGTAGGCGTGCGAATGAAAGTGCGCCTACGCTGCTTGAGGTAAGGTAGTGCCCGAACCCCCATATCACCATAGTGGCAGACGGCGATGTGGCAGGGATTCACGCCTAGCCAGCGATAGAACTCGTCCTCCTGCTGGAACAGTCGTCGCACCTGCTCCTCGGAGTAATCCTCCACGCCGAAGTCATAGTAGTGGAGCTTGTAGTAGTCCCACCCGTGGGTATTGATCAGTATCTCCCCTGCCTCTGCCTTGCCCCGCAGCATGGGCCGGTGCTTCTCTTGGATGTTATCCAGAAAAACCGAGACCAGCGGCGTGTAGCCATATTGGGTGCAGATGTCCAGATAGCGGAAGTCGTGCCGCCCCGAACAGTCATCGAACGACATGGTCACGAACGGCGGTATCATGTTGGCCACAAACGGCTTCCGCACCGCCCACACGATGCCCCGCCAGAACAGATCGTCCAACCCTCCCAGATGCCCCAACGCTCCCCCTCGCCACAACCGAGGATTCATCAACCACTGCACCGCTCGCCCTTCTCCCCACCTGGCTGCGAAGATGATCGGATAGTGCTTCGGCTCGTAGGCATTCCCAGGCACCAGATGCCTTATGTAGATCAACTGCTCCTTCCCCAGCACCGCCTCCGCCAATACCTCCACGTCATCCCGCCACTCCTTCACCATCACCGCCGTCACCATCCGTTTCGACTCGTGAAACGCCGGCGGCTCCTGCAACCAGGTGATGTAGTGCTCGTTCGATGGCACCAGGATCAGGTTCGAAGCATACGGCAGCCGTTCCACACCCCGGAAGCCGAAGACCTCCAACAACGGCCCACGGTAGCGCCGCAGGTCCCCGTCGAAGTTCACCAGCCCCATGCCCTCCCCCACAGCATCAGCGATGAGCTGAGACTCTTCCTCGGTCAGGCTGTCCCCCAGGCCAGCCTGGGCAATCACCAGACCGGCACAGCCTGCCAGCAGTTCGGCACTAGGGCGCTGCTGGGCCAGGTCCAACAAGCGGTAGGGCATGCCGAAATGCTCCAGCGCCACCAGTATCGTCTCGTCCACGATGTTACGATTGTGGTAGGGACCGCTGCTGTCCACCAGCACCAGCAGCGCCATGTTACCTTCAGTTGAATGGCGGGCGCGCTCGACGCGCCCATGATGAAGCGCTTCTCCATAATCAAATTCAACCATGTTCTATCCTTGACCTCCTGCGTCGCTATCAGGCGAGAGACTAGTCTCCCACTTCCATCTGCCCTTCGAAGGCCGGCACGTCAATGTAGCGTCGCTCCACACCACCCTCGACGTCGGCGAACAGCGAGAGTCGAAGCGGGCACTCTGCCCGGCCAGACAGCACGTAACGCGCCCCACCGTCGGCCCGCCCGGCACGAGAGAGCCAACTGGCATCTTTGCTCTTCAGATAATCGGCAA
>CAZPMV010000332.1:0-3733 GCA_964587335.1 uncultured Anaerolineales bacterium | reverse complement strand
CATCGGCTGACTGCCTTTGGGCCACGGGAGGTTGGGGTATGCCATGCTTGGGGTCTCGGTAGCGCCAGGTGGCAGCGTCCTCCATGGCCACAGCACGGGCGAAGACAAGGTAGCCCGTGTGGGCGACCAAACGATCCAGCGGCCGCAGCCGTTCGGCGATTGGCTTGTAGGGCCGCAGAAGCAACTCCTCGACGGCGACGTGCACGAAGCCGTGCTGTTCCAGGGCGGCGATGAGCTGGCTGACCTGGTTTGTGGTGGGCATGATGCTGCCGAAGAAGCCGCCGGGCTTCAGCGCCTCCCGCGCCTGCGGCAGATACCTCCAGGGCTCTCGCAGATCGAGGAAACAGGCGTCAACATCTCGCTCGTTGAAGCCTTCGGCGATGTCGGCTAATTGCAGATCGACATAATCGAGCAGCCCGACGCGCTCCAGGTTGCGGCGGGCCAGGGCCAGCATCTTGGAACGCTCCTCGTAAGAGTAAACTCGCCCGTGAGGCATTACGGCGCGCGCCAACGCCAGCGTGAGTCCACCGCTGCCGGTGCCTGCTTCCACGACGCGACGACCTGGGTAGCAGTTGAGCCGCATGATGATGTAGGCGGCGTCTTTGGGGAAGATGATCTGCGTGATCCGCCGGATCCGCCGTATAAGGTCATGAGTGGATGGTTCGAGGGCCAGGAAGGGATGGCCGATGTGAGTGTGCAACGTGCGCCCCAGCGGCTGTCCGATGAGTTCATCGTGGTGCAGCAGGCCGCGGTGGGTATGGCACTCGCCTCCGGGTTCGAGTCGGATCAAAAAGCGCTTGCGATCATCGCTGATGAGCAGGACGAGATCACCAGCCTGGGCGGTAGTCATTGGTCACCTCATGATAAGAGCTTCAGTACCAGGGGAAGGTTTGCTCCCCCGGGGGCAGGTATCAGGTATTGGTGATCGGGAACACTTTGACCAGTGACGCCTGATACCTGGCCGATTATACCTGATCGTGAGCTTTGACGCAACCTGTGATGGTAGGCGATGGTTTCCTCCGTGAGGTGGATGTAGTGCGCGACAAAGTGGATACCAGTCTTGACGGGAAACTTCTTGAGTGGTAGAATGTGATTGCATTCGCGCTCATAGCAAAGCTCCCATGTCCATCCTCGGATCGTCAAGACGGTGCCCGAGAAGGACAACGGGAGTTTCGCGGCTTTGCACTTCCCACGGTGCGCTGAGATTGTGCAGTGGCCTGTCAGGTAAGGTGGGCGGCCTCAGCAGGAGATCGGCATGCCAGACGGGAAGCCAGTTGCTTCTTCCTTGCTGACTGCGACTTGAATATGCTTCCATCCTTTCGTGTTCTGACTATCAATCCCGGCTCCACCTCGACCAAGATAGCGGTCTATCAGGACGAGGAACCGATCTTTGCGGAGACGCTGCATCATGTGACGGAAGAGCTGGCGGCCTACCGTCGGATTGCCGACCAGTATCCTCTGCGGCGAGACGCAGTGCTGGGTGCTCTGCAGAAGCATGGTGTTGAATTGGATACGCTGCATGCCGTGGTGGGTCGGGGCGGCATCCTGAAGCCGATTCCCAGCGGGACCTATAGCGTCAACGAGCGCATGCTGGCCGATCTGCGGGCGCCGAAGGAGCGGGAGCACGCCAGCAACCTGGGCGCTCTGCTGGCTCAGGAGATTGCCGAGCCGTTGGGCATCCCTGCCTTCATTATTGACCCGGTGTGCATGGACGAGTTCGATCCTCTGGCCCGCATAGCAGGGCTGCCGGAGATCGAGCGTAAGAGCCTCTCTCATGCACTGAACATCAAGGCCACCGGGCGGCGAGCAGCGGCCGAGCTGGGCCAGCGTTACGAGAAGCTCAACCTGGTCATCGTGCACATGGGCGGGGGGATTTCCGTGAGTGCCCATCGGCGGGGCCGCATGATCGACGTGAACCAGGCATTGGATGGCACGGGCCCCTTTTCGCCCGAGCGGGCGGGCGGTCTGCCTGTGGGCGATGTGTTGCGCATGGCCTACTCCGTGCCACCGTACGACGGCAGGCGGTACACCTACGAGGAGTTGTTCAGGAGGATCGTCGGGCAAGGTGGGCTAGTCGCTCACTTGGGCGCCAACGATGCCCAGGATGTGGAGCAGCGCATTGCTGCAGGAGACGAGCATGCCCGCTTGATCTACGAGGCGATGGCCTACCAGATCGCCAAGGAGATCGGCGGCATGGCCATGACTCTCTGCGGAGATGTGGATGCCGTTGTGCTCACGGGAGGGCTGGCGCATTCGGCCCTGCTCGTCGGCTGGATCGAGGAGCGGGTACGTTGCATCGCGCCGATTCTGGTGTATCCGGGCCAAGACGAGATGCTGGCCATGGCCCAGGGTGCGTTGCGCGTGCTGCGCGGCGACGAACCCGCTCGCGAATACGCTTGAACTGGGGTGAATACAGTTTGGACAGGCTGTTCAGAGGCAGTTGCACTGCCGAAGTCGGGAGTTCAACTCCCTCCCAACTAGAGAGTTGCACTGCCGGGGGCGAGAGTTCAACTCCCTCCCAACCAGAGTCCAACTCCCTCCCAGCCGAAGTTCAACGCCCCTCTAATCAAACTGTATTGGAACTGGGCCCCCTATTCCTCGTTGCCTCATTGCCTCGTCTCACCCCACCATTATCACATCCAGCAACCCCATGCCGTCCAGAGCCTCGTAGGCGTACGTTCGCACCAGGTAGTTGGGATCGTTGAGGGCCCGGAAGAGGGGCGTCGCTGCTTGCATTGAACGGATCTTGTTCAGCGCGTAGGCGGCCCGCACCCGCACGCCGGCTGGTTCGTCTTCCAGAGCCTGCACCAGCATCGGCGCCGCAGCCTCGCCGAAAAGGGCCAGCGCATCGGCCGCCGATTGGCGCACCCAGCCGCTTTCGTCGGCCAGGAGGACGACCAGCGCAGGGATGGCTTTGTCGCAGCGAAGCTGGGCCAAGGCCAGCGCTGCTGCGCAGCGCACGGGTTCGTCGGAGTCGTTCAGCGCTTGGATCAGAGGGGACACGGCCTCTGCATCGCCGGCGGCAGCCAGCGCCCGCACTGCCCACCACCGCGTGTCAGAGTCCTCTTCTTTCAGCAACGGGAGGAGCAGCGACGTTGCCTTGCTGTCCACTGCCAGCGCGTGCGTGATCGCTTCGCTTGTTTCATCATCTGCCGTGGCGATGGCCTGGCGGAGATTGGAGAGGAGATGCTCAGGACGGGTGACCAGCAACTGACGCAGCCGTTCGATGGTAATGCCCTGGCGAAAGTGGACGAGGTGGGTAGGGCAGCGGCAGTCGGAAGCGCCGAAGCGCGGAGCGATGACCTCTGCACCGGGTAGTCGCGACAGGGCCGCTGCCCAGGCACACTCCCGTCGCTCGGCGTCGACAACGGCGTGCACAGCCGCCAGTCGGGCGTGACCCAGCAGGTGGTCGATGTGCCAATGGTGTCGCTTGCCTGCGCGGGCGTGGCGGCGTACCCGCGCCCGCAGGCCGCCCGGCCCACGAGCGCTCCCTATGTAGACATAATCGCCCGCCGGAAAGGTGAAGCTGCCCAGCCGCCCCACGGTGAGCGGTACAGGCGCGTCAAGATGCAAGAGCAAAGCGTAGGTGCCCGGCAATCCAGGCAGATCCGTCATGGTCTTTCCATCGTCCATCGTCCATTCTCCATCGTCCAATCTCCAATACCCAATACCCAATATCCAATATCCAATATCCAACTCCCTCAGCCACCAACTCCGGGCGGGGAGTATATCG
>CAZPMV010000331.1:2217-3759 GCA_964587335.1 uncultured Anaerolineales bacterium | reverse complement strand
TGTCTCTGCTGTGGCCCCCAGCGCCGCCATCAGTTCCACGATGACAGGTTGTCTTGAGGTGAACCCTTCTGCCCGTGAGGATTCAGAGGAGGTCTATCTGGTATGGACGGGCACGCCGACCAGCGTGACTCTGCATATAGACATTGCTAATGCTAATGCCACGCACAACGTCTACCTGAATGACCATCTGGTGGGGCAGGTGCCGGCGAACTTGGGTGGGACCAACTGTGATAATACCAAGCCAGTGGATTGGCAGATTGAGTACCTGGACTGGGTTCAGAAGGGCTACAACCGCATCAAGATCACCAACAATGTCTATCCCGATTGTTGGTATGCCAACCATGCCTACCTTAAGCTGGAAGGGGACGTCATCGCGGCACAGCTCGTGTACTTCAACTTCTCCAGCAGCTACGACGGCACCCTGCAGGAGGCAGTGCTGCAACTGCCGCCAGATCACGACACCACACCGCTGCCCCTGGTGATCGCTCTACACGGTTGGCTGGGTTGGAACGAGGCCTACTACAGAGAACCCATCGGGGCCTACGGCGGAGCAGCAGCGGAGCGGGGCTGGCTGTTGGCTGCGCCCGAGACCCATGGCGAAAGGCCGGTACCGGAGGGGCTATCGCCAGGCCGCCGTTCTTTGGCCTCCCGCGCTTCTCAACACGACATCATGGACACGTTAGCCTACGTGGACACCAACTTCAGTGTGGACCTCGACCGCGTCTACCTGGTGGGGAGGTCCATGGGAGGCATGATGGCCGTCACCACCGGCGCCAAGTATCCGGCCCGTTTTGCCGCCATCGTGAGTTACGCTGGCATCACTGATCTGGATGCCTGGTATGGCGAGTCGCTGAGCTGGCGGAAGGAGGAGATCGCCGCTGAGTGCAGTGGCACGCCGGAGGAGAATCCCTACGAATACCAACGCCGTTCGAGCCTGCACATGCCTGGCAACCTGATGCCGCTGCCACTGGCACTGGTGCATGGCCGAAATGACGACAAAGTGCCTCCGCATCATGCCGAGGATCTCTACGATGCCGTGCAGGCGCGGGGCGGTGCACTCGTCGAATCCTTCTGGCACGACGGAGGTCATGAAGGCTCGCCGGAGTACGGGCCCGATTGGACGGTGAACTGGCTGGCGAACCATGTGCGCGGCGCGGCCCCGTCCCGACTGGACATCCGCAGCGACGAATCGAAGTCCTACTTTTGGCTGGATATCGAGCAGACGGGCGGAGATCACTGGACGGCGTTGCAGGCGGAGGCCCTGGACGCCGTGCAGACCCTCAGCGGTACGGTGAGCGACACGCATCCCGTGAGCCTGACCTTCGAACTGGCCGACGCTGGCCTGCCCGCAGACCTGCCCTACACGGTCGTCGTGCAGGAGGTCAGCGGGGGCGATCCAACCACCACGGTCATGGCC
Organism: uncultured Anaerolineales bacterium; assembly: GCA_964587335.1. Classification (GTDB taxonomy): domain Bacteria; phylum Chloroflexota; class Anaerolineae; order UBA3071; family UBA3071; genus UBA3071. Next base: position 2,342 of record CAZPMV010000331.1, on the reverse strand, counting down.
CCTACGGCGGGAGTGTTGATGGTGAGCATCCCCGCAGGGGAGCACGATGTCACCGTTGTGGCCCTCTCCCCTACACCCACGCCGACAGCGACGCCGACGAACACGCCGACGCCGACAGCGACATC
>CAZPMV010000331.1:0-2117 GCA_964587335.1 uncultured Anaerolineales bacterium | reverse complement strand
GGGAAGCGGATCCTGGCACTGGACTGCGGTCCGGGGGTCATGGCCCGCAAGTTGGCCGACAAGGGCGCCGAGGTGATCGGCGTGGACATGTCGGCGGTGGCTGTGGCGCGAGCGCAGGAGAAGGGCATAGAAGCGTTTCACGTGGACCTGGACGTGGAACCACTGCCCTTTTCCGATGACAGCTTTGACACCGTGCTCAGCGACTCCGGCCTGGAGCATCGCTTCCACGTGGGACGCGCTCTGGACGAGGCGGTGCGCGTGCTGTGCCCCGGCGGCCAGTTCATCCTGTCCCTGCCCAACCTGGGCCACTGGCGCTGCCGGCTCTGGCTGCTGCAAGGGCGTTTCCCGTACGTGCCCAACTCTCCCACCGATCCAATCCATCTGCGCTTCTTCACCATGCGGGAGGGCATGGCTTTGCTGCGGGAACGGGGTATAGTGATCGAAGCCACCGATGGTACCATCTGCTTATGGGCCTGGCAGTTCTACCCTTTCTATCTGCGCTGGCCGGTGGTGCGAGATGTCTACGGTTGGCTGGCGCGGCGTTGGCCCAGTCTGTTCGCTCGCGACTTCATTCTGATCGGACGGAAGAAGGGCTAGCAGCATGAGCCTCACTCGCCAGATAAGGCGTGGCGTCTTCTGGGTCGCCGTCTCCACCGTGAGCATGAAGCTGCTGAGCTACCTGGCCTACTTTGTCCTTGCCAAGCTACTCCTGCCGGAAGCCTTCGGCTTGGTGGCAGGGGCGAACCTGGCAATTGACGCCTTGCAGCTCTTTCATGAGATGGGCTTCGGCTCGGCGCTGATCTATCGCCAGGAGGAGGTAGAAGAGGCAGCTGACACGGCCTTCTTCGTCATCATCTTCACAGCGCTGGTTTCCTACGCCGTGGCCTATGCTGTCGCGCCATGGGTGGCGCAGATGGCCAGCCAGCCGGACCCACACATCACATCAGTGCTGCGCGTGCTGGCCTTGACCCTGGTCATGGGCTCCTTCGGGCGTGTGCCGCTGGTGCTGCTGGCCAAAGAGATGGACTTCCGCCGCCGCCTCCTGCCGGCCGTGCTGTCGAGCCTGGCCTACACGATAACGGCCACGCTGTTGGCCTTTGCCGGCTTCGAAGTCTGGAGCATCGTCATCGGCAGACTGGTGGCCGCCGCCTTGCAGGTGGTGGTGGTCTGGTGGGTCACGGGCTGGCGGCCCCGATTCCGCTTCGTGCCCCGGCTGGCGCGGGAGCTGTTCGACTACGGCAAGCACATCATCGCCAGCCAGATCCTGATCTTCGGCATCACCAATATCGACGATGCCTTCGTCATCCGTATGCGGGGCTGGGCCGAAGAAGGCATGTACGACCTGGCCTATCGCACCAGCAACATGCCCGCCACGCAGATCACCGCTCTGGTGAACCAGGTGATGTTCCCAGCCTTCGCCAGAATGCAGGACGACATGGCGACCTTCCGCCGCACCTACTTCCAGGCGCTGCGCTACGTCTCGCTACTGGCCGTTCCTGTGGCCGTGGGCACCGTGCTCTTCGCCCCCGACCTCATCGCCGCCATTGACGCCGAGAAGTGGGGCGGGGCTGTGCTGCCGCTGCAACTCCTGGGCATCTACGGCCTGCTGCGGGCGGTGGCGGGCAACATGGGCAACGTCTTCAAAGGAGGCGGCAAGCCCAAGTGGCTCACGGGCATCGCCCTCTGGCGACTGACGACCATGGCCCTGCTGCTGTATCCAGTCACGTTGCGATGGGGCGTAAACGGCGTGGCCGGACTGTCGGCCATCGTGTCCATCGTGGACTTCTTCATCTCCGGTACGCTGGCCAACCGCGTGGTCAATTCCTCGTGGCGCGACTACGCTCACATACTGCTGCCCATCCTGGGCTACAGCATTGTCAGCGGCGCGCTGGGCTGGGCGGCGCCGAAGTTGGCTTCGCTGGATCATGGCGTGTGGGCCTTGCTGCTGGGCGGCAGCATCATGATCATTGCCTACGGCGTTCTGAACTGGCAAGGGCAGCCGGGATTGCGGGCGCAGGTGCGTGGACTGTTCCGGCAACTGGTCGCCCGGCGTCGCCGCCCGTCGCAGGACGTGGGGTGAGCGGCTATGACTGATAACGTGCCCGTGCGTGTGGCCA
>CAZPMV010000330.1:0-3760 GCA_964587335.1 uncultured Anaerolineales bacterium | reverse complement strand
AGCTAGACGGCGTCAGGGACGTTGAACAGATCCACACGCCCAACGGCTACCCAACATACCACGTTCTTGGTGAAGACAGCGATGGCGCCGACCTCTGCCCTGTCATCTACAACCTAGTGAAGAAGAAGAACTGGCCGCTGCGGGAGCTACGGAGGGAAGTGCGCACGCTGGAAACCGTCTTCACCGAATTGGCCATGGCTGCATAGTAAAGGATTGCAGAGAGCTGTGCTATGAAACAACTACTTTCCATCACACGCAAGGAAATCGAAGGGTATTTCGGATCGGCGATGGCGCTGATCTTCGTGGGGGCGTTCCTGGCGGTCACGCTGTTTTCTTTCTTCTGGGTGGATACCTTCTTCGCCCGCGGCATCGCCGACGCCCGCCCGCTCTTCCGCTGGATGCCGCTGCTGATGATCTTCCTGGTGGCGGCGCTGACAATGCGCCAATGGAGCGATGAGCAACGCTCGGGCACGCTGGAGGTGCTGCTCACGCTGCCTGTCCGCCCGATCCAGTTGGTCATAGGCAAGTTCCTGGCAGTCATGGCGCTGGTTGCCGTCGCCCTGTCGCTGACGATCTTCTTGCCCATCACCGTCTCGCTGCTGGGCAACCTGGATTGGGGGCCGGTCTTCGGCGGCTATCTGGCGGCCATCCTCCTGGCAGCGGCCTATGCGGCGATCGGACTCTTCGTCTCCTCCCGCACCGACAACCAGATCGTTGCCCTCATGTTGACTGTGTTGCTGTGCGGCCTCTTCTACCTGATCGGTTCGAGCGGCGTGACCGATTTCGTCGGCGACCGCCTTGGTGAGATCTTGCGGGCCATCGGCTCCGGTAGCCGCTTCGAGAGCATCCAGCGGGGCGTGGTGGACCTGCGCGACTTGCTGTACTACCTCTCGCTGACCGGGGTCTTCCTGGCACTCAACGTTCTTTCACTTGATAGCAAACGCTGGAGCGCGGGGGAGCGCACGCTGCCCCACCGCCGCGCCGTCACCTTCACCACAGTTCTGGTGGTGCTGAACCTGGTGCTGCTCAACGTCTGGGTCTTCCCGCTGCGTGGCCTGCGGCTCGATCTCACGGCCCAACGGGAGTACAGCCTCTCGCAGACCACCCGTGATCTGTTGGCCAACCTGCAGGAGCCGCTGCTGATTCGCGGCTACTTCAGCGAAAAGACCCATCCGCTGCTGGCCCCGCTGGCGCCGCGCATCCGTGACATGCTGCAGGAGTACGAAGTCGCTTCGGGTGGCAGGGTGGAGCTAGACATCGTAGACCCGGCCAGGGATCCGGACAAAGAGGCCGAAGCCAACCAGACCTACGGCATCCGCCCGCTGCCTTTCCAGGTAGCCGGGCGCTACGAAACCTCCATCATCAACTCCTACTTCGACATCCTGGTTCGCTACGGCGACCAGCATGTGACACTCAACTTCCAGGATCTCATCGAGGTGGAGCCCCGCCGCGATGGCAGCATTGATGTGCGGTTACGCAACCTGGAATACGACCTGACCAGTTCCATCAAGAAGGTGGTCTATGGCTTCCAGAGCGTGGAAGCGGTGCTGGCCACGCTGGACACGCCCGCTGAGTTGACACTCTACGTCACCCCAAATACTCTACCGGAATGGCTGGCCGATGTTCCGGCGACCATCGAGAAAGTAGCGCGAGACATTGACAGCGAAGCGCAGGGCAAGTTCACCTACAGCGTGGTGGATCCGGACGCACCCGATAGTCCCCTCACGCGCCAGGAACTGTACGACCGCTACGGGATGCAGCCCTTCGTTGCCTCGCTCTTCTCCGGCGAGGGCTACTATCTCCACATGCTCTTGCAGATCGGCGACCAGGCGCAGATCATCTACGCCTCCGGTGAGTTGAGCGAAGCGGACGTGCGCATGGCCATCGAATCGACCCTCAAGCGCGTCTCCCCCGGTTTCCTCCAGGTGGTGGGATTGTGGACGCCCCCGGCGGAGCCGACGCAGGACATGCTCGGGCAGGTGCAGCAGCCCATCTCCAGTTGGCGGGACCTCAGCGAGGCCCTGCGCCAGGAGTACGAGGTCCGCAACGTGGACCTGAGCTCAGGGCAAGCACCAACGGACGTGGACGTGCTGGTGATCGTCGCGCCGCAGGGGTTGACCGACAAGGAGCGCTTCGCCATTGACCAGTACCTGATGCGTGGCGGTTCGGTCGTGGTGGCGGCAGGGAACTACGGCATCACGGTGGATCAGTTCGTCGGTGGCCTGGCCCTGAAGCCTCTTGAAGAGGGGCTGCGCGAGATGCTAGCCAGCTACGGCATCCAGGTGGAAGAATCGCTGGTGCTGGATCTGCAGAACGAGCCGTTCCCCATACCGATCATCCGACAGGTGGGCGACTTCCAGGTGCAGGAGATCCAGGCAGTGGATTACCCCTTCTTCGTGGACATCCGCTCCGATGGCATGACGGCGGACAGCCCCATTGTCTCCAACCTGCCCGCCGTGACGCTCAACTGGGCCTCGCCCATCACCATCGACGAGGAGAGGCTGGCCCTGTCAGAGACTGGCCAGAGTAAGTGGCAGGTCACGACATTGCTGCAATCCAGCCCGGCCTCCTGGACGCAGGCCGATACGAATATCCAGCCTAACTTCGAGCTCTACCCGAACACAGGTTTCGCCGTGGGAAGTGAGACAGCCTCCCACACGCTGGCCGTCTCCGTGCAGGGCTCTTTCGAGAGCTTCTTCAAGGACAAGCCCTCGCCGTTCGCCGAAGGCGTGGATGAGGAAGGGGCAGAGCCAACGCCTGCGGAGTCTATCCCCGGAACCATCGAGACCTCACCGGAGACAGCCCGGCTGGTGGTCATCAGCAGCGCCGAGTTCGTGGATGACACCGTTTTCGACATCTCCTCCCGCCTCACGCTGGACCGCTACATCAACAGCCTGAAGCTGATGCAGAACGCGGTTGCCTGGTCCACAGAGGACCTGGATCTGCTCGATATTCGCTCTCGCGGAACCTACGCGCGAGTGCTCAACCCCATGGCCGAGAGCGAGCAGTCGCTGTGGGAGAGCGCCAACTACGCTATCGCCCTGCTGGCACTCATTCTCATCGGCGTTCTGTGGAGCGCCCGGCGCAGGAACGAGCAGCCGATGGAGCTACTGCCACCGCAAGCCCACACACACACTCCCACACCCCCGCGCTCATACACCTCCAGGGAGGTGCAAAGATGATGAAACGTCACAACCAAATCCTGGCCAGCATCCTGGTTATCCAAGTCGTCCTGAGCGTCGTCGTCTTCTGGCCCAGGTCGGCGGCCACCGGCCAGAGCGAGCCCGTCTTCACCGACCTGGAGGCCGAGAACATCGTAGCTCTCACCATCGCCGACGCCGACGGCAACAGCATCAGCTTGCGGAAGGCCACCAGCAACGGCTCGACTGAGCTCGCCGAGGTCTGGGTCCTGCCCGATGCAGACGACTACCCCGCCCAGACGGACAAGATCACACCGCTGTTGGAGGACATCGTGGGACTCACCAGCGGCCGGCTGGTGACCCGCACCGACGCCAGCCATAAGCAACTTCAGGTGGCCCCCAACGATTTCCAGCGGCGCATCGAGTTCGAGACGAATGACGGGAAGAAGCGTGCTGCCTTTTACCTGGGCTCCTCGCCCAGCTACGGCGCAACCCACTTCCGCGTGGCGGATCAGAACGAAACCTATCTGACCAACGACATGACCGCCTGGGAGACCAACGCCACCGCGAGCTCGTGGATTGACACCTCCTATCTGAGCGTCCCCCCGGACGAGGTCACC
>CAZPMV010000329.1:0-3769 GCA_964587335.1 uncultured Anaerolineales bacterium | reverse complement strand
TAGGGGAGACAAGCAATCGACATATCGCTCTATGTGACGATAAGACAGTCAGGGGGTCGTGAAGCAGCAGACCACAAGATGTTGTGTCGCTGAAGCGTGAGAGAGTATATCACAGGATGGCGGCCTTGGCAAATGCACGCGCGCGAGCGTTCCATATTTGGGCAATTGGCGGGAGATTGGCCCATTTCGTGCGCTGATGGTATACTTGTTCACGAATCACTCCTTTCGCAAGTGCGGCGTGTGCAATACGGAGGTTATTGACCATGGAGACCATACTCAAAGGAACAGGCGAGGACGTCATTATCGGTGATGGCCTGCCGACGGTCATCATCGGTGAACGGATCAACCCCACGGGCAAGAAGAAACTGGCCGCGGCGTTGGTCGATGGAGACCTGGAGATTGTGCGCCAGGAAGCGTTGGCGCAGGTGGAGGCGGGCGCTGACGTTCTGGACGTCAATGTCGGCGCGGCGGGCGTGAACGAGGTTGACTTGCTGCCCAAGGCCGTCAAGTTCGTGCTGGAGACAGTGGATCTGCCCGTCTGCATTGACACCGCCAACGGCGAGGCGCTGAGGGCAGCGTTGGAGGCGCACAAAGAGCTGAATCCTGACGGCAAGCCGCTCGTTAACTCGGTCAACGGCGAAGAAGCTAGCCTGGCACGGGTGCTGCCACTGGTGGCGGAGTACGGCGCGGCTGTCATCGGTCTGTGCATGGACGATCAGGGGATCCCGGAGACGCCAGAGCAGCGACTTGCGGTGGCTAGGAGAATTGTCGAGCGGGCCGAGGGGATGGGCGTTCCCCGCGACAACGTGGTCATTGACTGCCTGGCGCTGACCGTGGGGGCCGACTCGAAGGCCGGATGGACGACGCTGGAGGCCATCCGTTTGGTCAGGCAAGAACTGGGGGCAAATATGGCACTTGGGGCCAGCAACGTCTCCTTTGGGCTGCCAGAGCGGGAGATTATCAGCGGAGCTTTTCTGGCCATGGTTATTGCTGCTGGCGTGAACTGTCCCATTGTGGATGCAGCCAAGGTGCGGTCCTACATCCTGGCTGCTGACTTGCTCCTGGGCCGTGACGATTATGCCATGCGCTACATTCGGGCCTTCCGCCGGCGGCGAAAAGCGCAGGGCGTGCGTCCCTGATATCCGCCGAATGGGCAGTTCGCTATTGCGACCTCGTCCTCAGAGAAGCGTGAAACGTGATCCGTGAAACGTGACACTGATTCATGGTTCACGTCTCACGTCTTACGCTTTGTGTCTGCTTCGTGCTCTATGACCCAGGTCATGGGCGGTTTCGGCGAGAGAGGACATACTAGGAAGGCATGATCGGCCTGGAATCGTTCATCGCTGCCTTCGTGCAGCAAGAAGTAGATCGAGCAGACACTGAGACCCGCTATCGCCCACCGTTGGTGGGCTTCGCCGATGCCGCGGATCCCCGTTTTCTCCAATTGCGGGAGGTCGCCGAACCGACCCATCTGCTGCCTGGCGATCTGCTGCCGGCGGCGCGGTCGGTCGTCTCTTTCTTTTTGCCTTTCGCCAAAGAGATTGTGAAGGCCAATCGGGCGCAGCGCAGCGAGGTCGCTCGCCAGTGGGCGCTGGCCTACGTCGAGACCAACGCGCTCATCAATCGCATCGCCCAGCGGCTCATCACTTCTCTGGCCGAGTGGGGAGTGCAGGCGGCAGCGGAACCGGCCACGCACAACTGGGACCCTGTGACCCTCATCAGCCGCTGGTCGCACAAGAGCATGGCGGCTATCGCTGGTCTGGGCAGCTTCGGTCTGCACCATATGCTGATCACCGACGCCGGCTGCGCTGGCCGTTTCGGCAGCCTGGTGCTGGACGCAGCGCTGGAGCCGACGTCGGTGCCTGGGACTCTGGCCCGCAATCGCTGTCGCTACTTCCATGATGGGAAGTGCACGGCATGCGTGCAGCGCTGCCCCGTGGGTGCGCTGACCGAAGATGGGCTGGACAAGCGCCGCTGCTATGAGCGGTTGCTACAGGTGGCCGACGGTTTTCGTGATCTGGGAGTGGGAGTGGTTGACGTCTGCGGCAAGTGCGCCACCGGCCCCTGCGCCTTTGAATCGGCGGTGTGAACTGAATGCGGATTGCGCAATGCGAAATCCGCATTCCGAAATCCGAAATCTCAGGAGGACACATGCTGGTTAGAGACCGAATGACATCCGATCCCATCTGCGGACACCCGGAGATGCCCGTCACAGAGGCCCAAGCCTTGATGAGGGAGAAGAACATACGCCATCTGCCCATCGTGGACGAAGATGGGAGACTGGTGGGCCTGGTGACGCAGCGATCGCTGTTGCGAGCCCTCCCTTCGGATGTGAGCAGCTTCAGCCGCTTCGAGATCAGCTACGTCCTGGGCAAGATCAAGATCGATCACGTCATGGTCAAGGATGTGTTCACTATTGATGAGAATACGGCCATCGAGGAGGCCGCCCGCATCATGGCCGACCATAAGATTGGCTGTATGCCGGTCATGCGGGGTGGTGACCCTTCCACAGGCTCGGAGCAGAGGCTGGTGGGAATCATTACCGACAACGACCTGTTCACTACCATGGTGGACTTGCTGGGTGCACGGCGAGGCGGCGTGCGCGTCACCGTCGCGCAGCCAGACCGGCCTGGGGCGATAGCTCGCCTATCCACCGCGATTGCACAGGCGGGGGGTAACCTGACGGTGATGGTGGGCTATCCGGCGTCGGAACCCGGCATGTGGTCTTCTCTGCTCAAGGTGACGAACATCCCTTGGGAGAGGTTGAAGAAGACCATCGACAAGTTGCGAGACATTGAGATTCAAGACGTGCGGGAGATATAGGACCGAGTTTGGGAGCGGATATGGCGATAGAACGCGAGAATCCGGAAGGCGCGGTGTTGGTCGTTGGCGGTGGCATCGGTGGGATGCGTGCTGCTATTGATCTGGCCGAGGCTGGTTTGAAGGTTTACTTGGTGGAGAGGGATCCGGGGCTGGGTGGCCGAGTAGCCCAGTTGGGCTACATGTTCCCTACCCACGACTGCGTGCTCTGCCGCGGCACCTCGGATCATGGCTATGGCTGCACACGACCGGCCATCTCACCCGCCTTCGTAGATCACAACTTGCATCCCAACATCGAGGTCATGACCCTCACAGAGATCGTGGATGCCGACGGGCAGGCTGGCGATTTCGCGGTCACCTTGCGGCATCAGCCCCGCTACGTGTCGGTGGAGCGTTGCACCAACTGTGGCGTCTGCACTGCGGCCTGCCCGGTGCGTTTGCCCAGCGAGTTCCAGGAGGCGATGGTGACGCGCATGGCTATCCACAAGAGTGCGCCGCGCTCGTTCCCTGACGCCTACTACGTGGACAAGGGAGATTATTGCCTGGACTGCCGTCGCTGCGAGGCCGTGTGCCCGACCGGGGCCATAAATCTGGATGAAGAGCCCTGGGACGAGGAGATCAGCGTTTCGGCCATCATCCTGGCCATGGGGTACCAGTTGTCTGACGCCAAGGCACTGGAGGAGTTTGGGTTCGGGCGCTATCCCAATGTCGTTCACAGCATGCAGTACGAGCGCTACGTCAGCCGTTCGGGGCCCACGGAGGGGTTGCTCTTACGTCCCTCGGACTACACGCCGCCGAAGCGCATCGCCTGGCTGCAGTGCGTCGGCTCCCGCGATCAGGAGCATCCCTATTGCTCGTCCATCTGCTGTATGTACGCCACCAAGGAGGCGGTGCTGGCCAAGCAGCGTGTGGATGGCGTTCATTGCCAAATCTTCATGATGGATGAGCG
>CAZPMV010000328.1:0-3770 GCA_964587335.1 uncultured Anaerolineales bacterium | reverse complement strand
TTCTCAGTCACCAGGCAGGCAGGTGTTCACCTTATTCTGGCCGATCCGTGGTCTAGGGAATGGGGCTCACCTCAAACCTCGGTTACGCCCACCACCACCTCGTCAGCGGAACGAGCGGGAAATATACGTTCCGGTGTTTCCGCTTTTCCGCTGGCAGCGATGTGCTGCCGCCCCCTACACTTCTGAACGATACCCGTGAAGACGTTGGTGTCCAATCACGCTTCACGCTTCACGCCAGGGAACGCCAGGCAGCTAGAAGCGCAGCCAAGTCCTCGAAAACCCAGTCGGGGGGCAGGTCTGCCTGGGCGAACTCCTCGGCGGTGGTCACGCCGCTCAGCACGCCGACGGTTCGCAGCCCTGCCCTCTGCCCGCCGAGGATGTCAGTCTCCAACCGGTCACCGACCATGGCAGCGTGTTCGGTGTCAACACCAAGCCATGCCATCGCCTGGTCAAAGATGGCTGCCTCAGGCTTGCCGATGACCTGGGGAGAGACCCCGCTGGCGGCGTGCAGCGCGGCGAGGACGGCGCCAGCCCCAGGCACGAGTCCCTCTTCGGTGGGCAACGTACGGTCGGGGTTAGTGGCGATGAAGGGCGCACCGCGGCGAATGGCCAGAGTGGCGCCGGCCAGCTTGTGCCAGGTCAAGGTCGTATCGTGCCCAGCTACCACATAGCATGCAGCAGTGTGGTCGTCGGTGACCAGGAAGCCACGATCCGACAGCGCTCGGTGCAGACCCACCTCGCCGATGACGTAAACGGGCGTGCCAGGCGACGCGATGCTGGACAGGTAGGCCGCCGTTGCCAACGATGACGTCAACACCGCCTCCTCGCCGACGGTCAGCCCCACGCGTGCCAGCTTGGCCACGCACTGTGCTGGCGTGCGTGTGGAGTTGTTGGTGATGAACAGAAAGGGAACATGCAGCGTCTGCAACTCAGTGATGAACTCCACCGCCCCAGGCAGCGGTGTCTCGCCGCGGTACACCACGCCATCAAGGTCAAGCAGGAAGGTACGGATTGTAGACAGATCGCGATCAGCCATCGGCTTCATCGGCTTCATCGGTTCCATCGGTTCCATCGGTTTCATCGCCTTCACGGGCCGAACAACCATGAACTGCTGCCAAAGCGGCGTCTATCAGCAATTGGGGATCGGCGGCGCTCTCCTCCATCGGGCCTAACGCCAGATGCTGCAGAAACTCCACGTTGCCCTTGGCACCGGTGAGGGGCGAGGGGATGAGGCCAAGCACCCGCAGGTCATGCTCGATGGCCCAGCGCGTCAGCCGCGCCAGAACGTGCCGGTGCACCACAGGGTCGCGCACAACGCCCCCCTTGCCCACCTGCCTCCGCTCTGCCTCGAACTGCGGCTTGACGAGGGCCACGACCTGCCCCTCCGGCTTCAGCAAACGCTTCACGACCGGTAGCACCAGTTCCAGGCCGATGAAAGAGACATCAACAGTGACCAAGTCCACCTGCTCCGGCAGGTCCTCCAGGAAGCGGATGTTGGTGCGCTCGATGACCACCACGCGGGGGTCTTGCCGCAGTTTCCAAGCGAGTTGTCCGTAGCCTACATCAATGGCGTAGACCCGGGCAGCCCCCCGCTGCAACAGGCAATCGGTGAAGCCGCCAGTAGAGGCGCCCACATCGGCCGCCACCCATCCTGCAACGTCGAGCCGAAAACCGTCCAGCGCGGCTTCCAGCTTCAACCCGCCGCGGGAGACGTACGGCAACCGGCCGCGCAGCCGCACTGCAGCGCCTACGGCCACACGTCGCCCCGGCTTGTCTACCAACTGATCGTTCACCACTACCTGACCAGCGCGGATGAGACCCTGGGCTCGCTTGCGGCTCTCGGCCAGACCCCTCTCCACCAGCAGCAGATCCACACACATCTTGATCACAAGCCCAGCATAGCCGCAAACGCTGGAATTGTCAAGCCATCACGCACCAGAATTGACGCCGTGGGCAAAATGGAGTATCATGAGCGCCAGTCAGAATACGTTCGGAGAGGCAACTTATGTTCAGAGCTTTACTGAAATCCATGCGGCCGAAGCAGTGGATGAAGAACGGCTTCGTCTTCGCTGCGCTCGTCTTCGATGAGAAGCTATTTCAGCCCTTGCTGCTGGCCAAGATCATGCTGGCGTTCGTCATATTCTGTGTGGCCTCCAGTGCGGTCTACCTGCTCAATGACTTGGCGGACAGGGAGAAGGATCGCCAGCATCCAACCAAACGGCGCCGCCCGCTGGCTTCGGGCGAGCTACCGCCCTGGGTGGCCGTGGTAGCGATTGGTGTCTTCATCGTCGTTTCGCTGCCGGCCGCGCTCTGGCTGGGCTGGCGCTTTGCCCTGGTCATCGCCGGCTACCTGGCACTCAATGTCGCCTATTCCTTCTGGCTCAAACACGTCGTCATCGTGGACGTGTTTCTGGTGGCGGCCTTTCACCTGCTGCGAGTGGTTGCCGGCGTGGTCGTCGTGCAGGCGGAACGCTTCTCTCCCTGGCTCTACATTTGCATCACCCTGCTGGCCCTTTTCATCGCCATCGGCCGGCGGCGCAACGAACTGGTGCTGCTGGGCGAGGGAAATGCCACCGCCCACCGCACCAGCCTGCAGGAGTACAACCTGCGGCTGCTGGACGACATGATTGGCCTGGTCACTTCGGCAGCCACGGTTGCATACTCCTTCTACACCTTCTCGGCCCCCAACCTACCCACTAACCACGCTATGATGCTGACTATTCCTTTCGTGCTGTATGGCCTCTTCCGCTACCTCTATCTGATCCACGTGCGAAGCGAAGGGGGCGCACCGGAGGAACTCATACTGCGGGACAAGCCACTGCTGGCCTCTGTGGCCCTGTGGGGTTTGGCAGTGGTCGTGGTGTTGTACGCGTCCTAGGCTACCGAACGCACGCAAGAGCTACGTGCTGCGCGCTCCCTTGCGAAACACGAAGCACGTCATCACCCATCTCCTGTCGGTTCTACCTGATACAGCGCTGCTGGGTCTGCTTCTCGTAGGCGGTCGGCGGTAGCTTGGGTGCGCTGGCGAAAGGTGATCACCTCCCAGGCAGCCAGATGAGCCTGCACGGCCGCTGCCAACCGCCGCGCCTGCCATCGGCTTAACAGGATGGCCACCACGGCATCCGGCTCGCCGGCCGGCTTGATGGCCCCTTCGCCCATCACTTCGCCCGGGCCGTTGGTGACCTCTATGACAATCGGGTTGCGTGTCCGCTCGCCCCGGTCCTCCACCTTCAGCACCCGGCTGAGAGGCTTTCCCTCGCGGGCGGAGGGACTGCCTTTGTAGTCCACGAACCTCTCCGCCAGCCGCCCCTCGGCCAGGTCAAAGCACAGCACGCGAGCATCGGCCAGGTCCAGGTAGTGACTGGCCGAGGCCTGCGCTCCCTCGCCTCGCTTGTACCGGAAGAGTAACAGCCGCAACTTGCCAATGTCCAGCGCATCCTCCACGTGCACGATGGCGCTACGGGTAATCTCTGTGTGAATGCGGTAGAGATCCCTGGTCTTCCGTCCCTGTGGTGTTTCGGTCATAGCTTCAACTCCTCACGTTGTTGGTTCGTGCGCGTCAAGTGTACCACAGAATCGGCGCGAAGCAAAGCGGCTCGACGCCTGACCCGGATTTATGGAACTCAGGCAGACTCTTGATGAGCTCACCCTGCGCTTGTGGTGACACCCGCGACTTTTCCCCCGCTGTTGCGTCTTCATCAATGAAAACATTAATGAAAAATGGGCATGGTTCAGAATCCCGGGAAGTTAGATTGACACTTTGTTTTGCG
>CAZPMV010000327.1:0-3782 GCA_964587335.1 uncultured Anaerolineales bacterium | reverse complement strand
AGGTCGAGCTTCAAGCTGAGGACGATGGCTGCAGCGCCGAGGGCGGGCAGACGGCTGCACAGAAGATCGTCTCCGATCCGACCATCATTGGGATAGTTGGCACCAGTTGCTCTGGCGCCGGCGTCCCCATGTCGAAGGTCGTCTCGGATGCCGGCTACCTGATGGTTTCACCTTCCAACACATCCCCGCAGCTTACAGACCCAGACGTCGCCTGGAACCCCGGTTACTTTCGCACCGCTCACAACGATAACGTCCAGGGTGCGGCCATGGCCGACTTCGCCTATGACGTGTTGGGCGCGCGCTTGGCCGCCGCGATCCACGATGGCGATCCGTACACCGAGGGCCTGGCGAAGGTGTTCGCCGACTCGTTTGAGGCGCGCGGCGGCGAGATCGTGATGTTCACCGCCGTCAACAAGGGCGACACCGACATGCGCCCGGTGCTGACTGCGGTCTCCGCGGCCGGGCCGCCGGACATCATCTACTACCCGGTGTTCACCGCCGAAGGCGCCTTCCTCACCAAGCAGGCCAAGGAGGTCTCTGGACTGGAGAACACTATCCTGGCTGCCGCGGATGGCATGATCTCCGCCGCTGCTGCTGATGCCATTGGCGAGGCGGGCGAGGGAATGTACTTCTCAGGTCCCTCCACGGACTTCTTCGGTGGCACGTACCAAAAGTTCCTGAAAGCATACGTGGATAAGGTTGGAAGCGCACCGATCTCTGTCTTCCACTCCCATTCCTTTGACGCGACAAACTTGATCCTGGGTTGCGTTGAAGAAGTAGCCGCTCAGGAGGACGATGGCACGCTTCGCGTTGGTCGCCAGGATATGCGGGATTGCTTGTCCGCGACGAAGGATTATGAGGGGATCACCGGCTTGCTCACCTGCGATCAGTACGGCGACTGCGCTGATGCCAAGATCGTGGTCAAGCAGCTTACGAACGGGGCATATGTCAAGATCTGGCCGTAGGTAGGGTCTGTCGACACGATGCCTTTCGTGATCTGACGAACTACAGGGGAGTGTGGACCCAGGGGATCGCCTTGGGTCCACACACCCCGCTTTTTGGAGAGAAATAATGCTACATCGCCTTCGGGATATTGATTATATCGGGCTCGTTCTTTGGATTCTCAGGGCTGTTATTCTCGTCTTGGTTGCTTGGGGCACGATTGCCACGGTCTTGGACAATCCCTATACGACGCGCCAGTGGATAGATTTTCTCATCTTCGGGATCGCCCAGGGTAGCATGTACGCCCTCATCGCCATTGGGTACACGTTGGTCTACGGGGTGCTGTTGATGATCAACTTTGCCCACGGCGAGTTCTTTATGTCCGGCATCGTGACGGCTACCGTACTTGTGGCGACACCTATGGGCGCCTCCGGATTCCTCGACCAGCATCCCGTTATCGGCCTGCTGGTAATCATGGTGATTGCCATGGCGGTCTCCGTCGCCGTAGCTCTACTCACTGAGCGCGTTGCCTATCGCCCGCTTAGGAAAGCGCCGCGCCTGATCCCCTTGATCACCGCTATCGGCGCCTCTTTCTTCTGGCAGTACTTCTTCCGGGGCTTGTTCGGTTCGAGGGTCATTCCCTTCCCTCAGATCCAGGCCTTGAAAGGCTCTATTCCCTTCCTGGGAACGGAATTGCTGAAAAGTCACCTGGTGGTCATTGTCGCCACGATCGTGCTGCTCATTGGACTGAACTTCTTCATCATGCGAACCAAGACTGGTAAGGCGATTCGGGCCGTGTCTGAGGACAAAGACGCCGCTGCCCTCATGGGGATTGATATTGATAGAGCGGTTTCCATTACTTTCGCCACTGGGGCCGCTATGGCTGGTGTCGCTGGCGTCCTCTTTGCGATTGTCTTCCGCCAGGTACACTTCTTTATGGGTTTCGTTCCTGGTATCAAGGCTTTCACTGCCGCCGTACTTGGCGGAATCGGCAGCGTGCCCGGAGCGGCGATTGGCGGCTTGCTCCTGGGGATCTTCGAATCTGTTGGTCCGAGCCTCTTCCTGGAGGGTTTGGGCATCCCTGCCCCTCACCAACTGAAGGACGTCATTGCCTTCACTATGCTTGTTTTCGTACTCATCTTCCGGCCCCGGGGAATTCTGGGAGAACGACTGTCTGAAGAGAAAGCGTGAGGTATAAACTATGACTGACTCTTCTCGAACTGGCCTACGGCTGTCGCTACGGCTATCGCTTCGTCGTGCAATTCAGTTTGGTCTACTCGCTGGTGTAGTTGCGCTAAGCGTGAGCATGATGGGGATGGTGGAGCTCTTCGGGAAGCGATCCCTCATCGTTGATGTACTGACACTGGGACAAGTGCTCCTCTTCGCTACGCCAGCCGCGATGGGTTACCTTATCGCCCAGGACGCGCCCAAAGAAAAACGAGGCGTCAGCATTCTCTACGGATTGGTTTGTGGCCTGCTCGCTGCCATCCCCCTCATCGTGCTTGTTGTGCTGGCGAATGCCTTCGATATTCGGCAGTTCTTTTTCAACGTCTCGCCTGCCCTCATAGAAACGTTGACCTTCGGCCAGGGTGCGGTTGTTGGTAGCCTCTTGCTTCTTGGCGCCATGGCAGGCGTCAGTGTGGCTGCCGCCGGATTCTACCTTCTGCCGAGCCACATCCAACGGCCCCTCTTAACGGGGCTAGTAGGAACCCTCACTATCGGCCTGTTCTCAGAGATCCTCAGCGGAAGGCTGAGGGCTTTCTTCGGGGCGGGCATCTTGAAGTTCATCTTCAAGTCAAAAGCACTCCTGCCTGTCACGGCCCTGCTGCTTTTCATCCTCATCGCTGGTGTATCAGCCCTGTGGAGCAAACGTGGTGATCGTGTTGGGAAACGGATCGCCGCCCTACCTCCCAAGCAGCAAGAGACCATGCGTCGGATCAGCATCGGCTTGGGAATCATCTTGCTGCTCATCCTGCCACGTCTTCTGGGCACCTACTTGTCCGAGGTGACAAACAACGTGGGCCTCTACGTGCTCATGGGCCTGGGACTGAACATTGTGGTGGGTTTCGCGGGCCTCCTGGACCTGGGCTACGTGGCTTTCTTCGCCATCGGGGCCTACACTACGGGCGTGCTAACCTCAACCGGCGGATTGGGTATGGGTATGCCGTTTTGGGTCGCCGTGCCTTTCGCGGTGCTGGCGGCGGTATTGGCGGGCATCATCCTGGGCATCCCGGTGCTGCGGATGCGGGGCGACTACTTGGCCATCGTCACGATGGGGTTCGGCGAGATCATCCGCATCCTCGCGCTCTCGGATCTGTTGAAACCGGTGATCGGCGGCGCCCAAGGTATCCTGCAAATACCTAAGCCTCAGATCGGTTCCCAGGCGCTGATCAAACCAGAGCAGTTATTCTACGTCATTCTGGCCGGTTGCCTCCTGGCGGTCTTCGTCTCCTGGCGTCTAAGGGAAGCACGGCTGGGTCGCCAATGGATGGCCGTGCGCGAGGATGAAGACGTGGCCGAAGCGGTGGGCATCAATCTGGTCAAGACGAAACTGCTGGCCTTCGCCATTGGCGCCGCGTTCTCCGGATTGTCAGGCGCGATCTTTGCCAGCAAACTCACCTCAATCTTTCCCCACAGCTTCAATCTGCTGGTTTCCATCAACGTGCTATGCCTGATCATCGTCGGGGGCTTAGGGAGTCTCCCCGGCGTGATTGTGGGGGCCGTGATCCTGGTCGGGTTGCCGGAGCTGCTGCGCGAGTTCGCCGAGTACCGCATGTTGATGTACGGCGCGCTGCTGATCGTGATGATGCTTGCTCGTCCGGGAGGATTCTGGCCGTCTG
>CAZPMV010000326.1:0-3807 GCA_964587335.1 uncultured Anaerolineales bacterium | reverse complement strand
ACAGGAAACGAGGCTTGTCAAAAAAGCGACACGACCTTCATGAAAGCCTGGGCAGGAAGATGCTCCACCACTCAGGCTAGCTCAGGTGCAACGCACTTCGGTTGTGGAATCCGCCTATTCCGAAGCGCGATTCGGTCAAGCAAACGGTCGAACATAGAGAGGATCAAGTGCGTTGCACCTTGTAGCTGAGCAGGGTTTGACAAGAGGTGAAACTTGTGCTATAAGCGGCCTAAATATGTGAACCATGTTCCTACATTTGCACCAGATGGAGCAAATGTCCAAAAGCATGACCGGCGAGATCCAGAACTGCTGCCTGGGGATGTGGCGCTGCGCCTGGCCACGCAGAATGGCGCCCTGGCCATGGGGTTCCCCGACAGTGGCGTGCTGGCGCCTGGTCGTCCGGCCGATCTCATCCTGTTTGACTTCGACAAGCCCGATCTCTGGGCGCGGCACGATTTGGTCTCCAACATCCTTCACGCGGCCCACTCGCCGGATATCAGCGACGTGATGGTGGCGGGCCGTTGGCTGATGCGCAGGGGAGAGCTGCTGACCGTGGACGAGGAACATATCAGGCACGAGGCCGAGAGAAGAGCCTTGCGCATGGTAGGCAGCGATCTCAAGATAGTGCGGGAATACAAAGGCTGAAGCAGGCAACAGGCGGCGCTCCTCGATGCACAGTTGCAGCCACAAGCATTGTGCATCAGGAACACCAGCTACATCGCAGATCCGAAGCAAGACCTGGCAACGATGTCTATGGGTCCGCAAAGGATAACTTCCCGACACGATGTCATTGCGAGCGTTTTTTGCGAAGCAATCCCCACGTTTGTCTAGGAAGGAGATTGCTTCGTCGCAAAAAGCGCTCCTCGCAATGACACGATTGGGGAACTTATTCATTTGCAGGCCCTATGTTTTGGTACATACGGGCGTCCCATTGCCAGGGGCGCCGAAACATGCTACAATCTGACGGAGGTCGTCCCGTCATCCGACCTAACTGTTGTCACAGGGTTTCTGGTTTGGGACCGCGCCGGACCTCAGCCACGGCCACTAAGGAGAAGTCAGTCTCAAGCGGTTTGCGCACAGGAGAAGTAAGCGAGGCACCCAGACCTGGCGGGTCTTCTCCATCGATAGCATAGGCGTGCAGATGTCGCCATCTATAGGACGGACGACGGTCGACGGAGCACGTGAGCAGTTGGCATTGGTCGTTCTGGAGCCCAACTGGGCTCCGACATCAGGCCGGAGAGGGGATCAACATGGCCAGCACCAAGTCTGCAGGCTTACCGTACCGTGTTCGGGCTCTTTCAGCAGCCGTTAGGCTGGCCGCGCTGGGCATCCTGTGTGCATCGTTGGCCGTCGGCCCGGCGCCCGCAATTGCTGCGCCCGTGGAAAGGCCACAGCCAGAGGCCGGCAGCGCTGCGGGGGTGGTGATTGCCGCGCCGATGGCACCGCCCACCAGCACGACCACCACGATTCTCCAACATACACCGGACCCTTCATTGGTCGGGGATCCCATTTGGGTGGAATTCCAGGTGGTGCCAACGTCCAGCGGCTCTGCCTCAGTCGATGGGACCATAGTGGTCAGCGATGGCACTGGCGCCACTTGCTCGCGCACCGTCGACCCAGGAACCACCGGCTATCCATATGCCACCGGGTGGATATGGGGCTGCAATCTGGCCCCCACCACCAGCGGTGTCAAGACGCTCACTGCCACCCTCACCCCCAGCGAACTCAGCCTGTTCAACCCCAGCACCTCAGCAGGAATCAGCCACCAGGTGAACCAGACCAGCCCGACGATCAGTGTCAGCGTCTCGCCGGGCTCACCGGTGTACGGTCAGGAGGTCACGTCGACGGCGAATGTCCAGCCCAGCGTGTACACGGGCCTGGTTTCCTTCGACGATGAGGCGGGCACGGCAGTCGGGGTGGCCGCGCTCAGCGGCGGCGCCGCGCAACTGAAGAGGTCGAATCTGCCTGCCGGCCTGCACAAGATCAAGGCCGTCTGTCTGGGAACGGGGGATTGCCGCGGCAGGGAGTCCAGTGTGCTGTCCCTGACGGTGGACAAGGCCAACACCACGACGACACTCACCAGTTCGCCCAATCCGTCACCCTTTTTTTGGACCGTCACCTTCACTGCTACTGTGGCCACCGGCACCGGCACACCGTCAGGCACTGTCACTTTCAAGGACGGCGCGGCGGCGATCGGCACCGGGACGCTGGATGGATCCGGCGTGGCCATCTTCACCTTTTCCACGTTCGATGTAGGGACGCACACCATCACGGCCGAATATGGTGGTGATTCCAACTATAATGGCAGTACTTCGTCATCACTGACGCAGGTGGTGGGCGAGTTCAGCACGGCGGTTTGGGTCAGTGCCTCTCCGAGCTCACCCGTCTACGGTGAGGAAGTCACTTTCACGGCGAATGTCCAGATCACCGTGTGCACGGGCCTGGTTTCCTTCGACGATGAGGCGGGCAATGTAATCGGGGTGGCCGATCTCAGCGGTGGCACTGCCCAACTGAAGAGGTCGGATCTGCCTGTCCGCCTATACAAGATCAAGGCCGTCTATCTGGGAGGGTCTGGGTGGCCCACGGTGGGGGTTTGTCCCGGAAGCGAGTCTGATCTGCTGTCCCTGACGGTGGCCAAGGCCGACACCACGACGACAGTCACCAGTTCGGCCAATCCGTCCGTCTATGGCCAGGCCGTCACCTTCAGTGCTACTGTGGCCCCCAATCCTGTGAGGACTGGATCCACCACACCCACGGGCATCGTCACTTTCCGGGCCGACGGGATCCATCTCGGGACCGAGGCTTTGGATGGATCCGGCGTGGCCATCTTCACCACATCCTCGCTCGCCGCCGGCCCGCGTACGATCTCCGCCGCCTATGGCGGTGATGCCAATTACAACACCAGTACAGGGACGCTGAACCAGACGGTGAACAAGGCCAACACCGCGACGACGCTCAGCAGTTCGGTCAACCCGTCGGTGTACGGTCAGACTGCTAGCTTCATCGCCACCGTGGCGGCGGTCGCTCCCAGCGACGGGGTGCCCGCGGGTACCGTCACCTTCAAGGATGGTGGGGAGCCAATCGGCGTTGCGCCACTGAGCGGATCGCATATTGCTGCCTTCCGTCTCTACCGCTTCGCTGGCACAACCCTGGCTGGTTCCAGCGTGGCGGTCTTGAACATCTCCTCGCTCGCCGCCGGCCCGCACAGCATCACGGCCGAATACAGCGGCCACTCCCATTTCAATGCCAGCACATCAGCCTCCTTGAGCCAGATGGTGAACAAAGCCGCCACCACGACCACCATCACTTCCGATGCGCCCGATGCGTCCGTGGTGGGGCAGCCTGTGGAGGTGCGGTTCACGGTGGTGGCCGTGGCCCCGGGCAGCGGGGCGCCGTTGGGGAACGTGACGGTGAGCGACGGCGGCGGCAACAGTTGCAGCGGTACGGTGCCCGTGGGGAAGTGCATGCTGACGCCGACCAGTGCCGGAGCCAAGACGCTCACCGCCTCGTATGCGGGCGACAGCAAGTTCAACACCAGTTCCGGCAGCGCATCGCACCAGGTGAACAAAGCCGACACCACTACGACCATCATCTCGGACACGCCCGACCCCTCGGTGACGGGACAGGCGGTGACGGTGAACTACAGCGTGGTGGCCAATGCACCCGGCAGTGGCGCGCCGACGGGCAATGTGACGGTAGATGACGGCGATGGGCATACCTGCACTGGGACCGTCGCCGCTGGCAGCTGCTCCCTGACGCCGACTAGTGCGGGGGCCAAGACGCTCACCGCCTCGTATGCGGGCGACA
>CAZPMV010000325.1:0-3815 GCA_964587335.1 uncultured Anaerolineales bacterium | reverse complement strand
AAGAAACCTGGTTTCTCCAAAGTAGGTACTGAGCAAGGAGGTTAGCAACGTGCTGGCAAGACCTGGTCTTCCGAGTTTCGACTACGTGAGGGCGAGCGCCCTCGACGAGGTACCCCGCCTTCTGGAGGAGCACGGGAAGGCGGCGCGCCTGCTGATGGGCGGCACCGACCTCTTCGTGCGCATGCGCGACGGATTCATTAGTCCCCAGATCGTGGTGGACGTCAAGCACCTGCCCGGTATGCGCGACATCTTGTACGATGAACAGGCGGGGCTGACCATCGGCGCAGCGGCCACGATGAACCAGATCGCCTGCCACCCGGACGTGCAGATCCACTATCCGCTGCTGGCGGAGGCGGCCAACTCTGTGGCCTCGTACCAGTTGCGCAACCGCGCCACCCTGGGCGGCAACTTGTGCAACGGTTCCCCCGCCGCCGATACCGCTCCGGCGGTGTTGCTGTTGGAGGGGCGCATGGTCCTCTACGGGCAAAATGGAGAGCGGGAGGCGCCGGCCGACGAGTTTTTCCTCGGTCCGGGCGCGACGGCGATGCAAACAGGCGAGTTGATGACGGCTGTTCGTTTCCCAGTCCCACCGGCGGGCAGCGCGGGAAGATACCTCAAGCTGGGCCGCAACAAGGCCGGCGACCTGGCCATCGCCGGAGTGGCGGTCTTGGGCTTTCCCGACGAAACAGCGTCCGGCTATCGTTTTCGTATCGGGCTGTCCTCAGTCGCGCCGGTACCGCTGCGGGCGCTGGAGGCTGAAGAGGTGCTGGCAGCCAGTCCGCCGGGAAAAGAGACCTTCGCCCTGGCGGCCCAAAAGGCAATGGAAGCCGCCACCCCCATAGATGACGTGCGCGCCAGTGCCGCCTACCGCAAGGCGATGGTGCGGAACCTTACGCTGCGGGGGCTGCGGGAGGTTTGGACACAGATGAAGTAGGTTTCGGGTTACAGGTTTCAGGTTCAAGACGTAAGACGTGAAACCCGAAACATGGAAAGGAGTAGACGAAATGGCAAACCATTCTATTACCATAACTGTGAACGGTGGTCGAGAGCGTCTAGACGTTCCCTCGAACATGACGCTGCTGCAACTGCTGCGGGAGAAGCTGGCGTTCACTGGCACCAAGAACAGCTGCACAGCCGGCGAGTGCGGCGCCTGCACCATCTTGATGAACGGCGAGCCGGTCAACTCCTGCATGGTGCTGGCGGTGGAGGCCGATGGAGCCGAGATCGTCACCGTCGAGGGGCTGGCAGACGACGGCCAGTTGACACCTATGCAGGAAGCCTTTGCGGAACATAACGCCGTTCAGTGCGGCTTCTGCACGCCAGGGATGTTGATCTCCGCTCACGCTCTGCTGAAACGCAATCCGCACCCGACCGAGGAGGAGATAAGATTGGCGATGGTCGGGAACCTATGCCGCTGCACGGGCTACCTGCGCATCATCAAGGCTGTGCAAACGGCCTCCAAGAGAGTTTTACAATCCCAGGACAAGGGAGGCGCATGAAATGACCAAGCTTACCTCTGATCCCGTTGGCAAGAGTGTCCCCCGCGTGGATATGTACGATAAGCTCACCGGGATAGCTCTCTTTGCCGACGACATACAATTCGGTCCCAGCCTTTACTACGCCCGGTTGGTCCGGAGCCCATGCGCCCACGCCCTGATCAAGCGCATAGACGTCAGCAAGGCGCTGGAACTGCCCGGCGTGAAGGGGGTAGTCACCGGCAAGGACGCTCCAGAGCTGGTTGGCATGTACCTCGTAGACCGCCCCGTCCTGGCTGGCGAGTGCGTGCGTTACTTTGGGGAGCCGGTGGCCGGGGTGATCGCCGCCAGCGAAGCAATCGCCGAAGAGGCAACCCGACTGGTCGAAGTAGAGTACGAGGAGCTGCCGGCGGTCTTTGGCCCGATGGAGTCCATCGAGCCGGATGCCCCTCTGCTCCACCCCGACCTGGGCAAGTACAAGGTGGCCAACTTTATCTTCCCCGAACCGGGTACCAACATCTCTGAACACTTCAAGCTGCGCAAAGGAGACGTCGAGTACGCCTGGCCCGAGTGCGCCGCTATCGTGGAGGGCACCTTCCGCCTGCCCCAGATCCAGCATGTGCCGCTCGAACCGCACATATCGGTGTCCCTCTGGGAGCCATCGGGGCAGGTAACGCTGTGGACCAGCACGCAGTCGCCCCACGCTCAGCGCGATCTGATCGCCCAAAGCATCAATATCCCGCACGGCAACATGCGGGTAGTGTCTCCCTACGTCGGCGGTGGGTTCGGTGGCAAGGCAGGCGTAACGATGGAGGCGTGCGCGGTGGTTCTGGCGCGGGCGGTCAAGGGGCATCCAGTCAAGCTGCGCCTGACGCGCGAAGAAGAGTTCGTGGGCACGACGATGCGCCAGAGCCTGGTGGCGCACACCAAGATTGGCTGCGACGCCGAGGGCAACCTGCTGGCCATGGAGACCCAGTATCACTTCGGCGGCGGGGCCTACAATGACTACGGCGTCAACATCGCCCGCGCCGCTGGCTATTCCTGCACCGGTCCTTACGACATTCCCAACGTCAAGGGCGATTCCTACTGCGTCTACACCAACCTGCCTATCGGCGGGCCGATGCGCGGCTTCGGCATGCCTGAGATCCACTGGGGCATCGAGCAGATCATGGATCAACTGCCCGAGAAGATCGGGATGGACCCCGCTGAGTTCCGGCGTCGCAACTGCGTGCGGACAGGGGATATCATCCTGACCGGGATGGAGATGCCGGCCATTGACCTGGTGGCCTGCATTGACAAGGTCGCTGCGTCGGTCGGTTTGGACAAGAAGGAAGAGCCTTCCGCATCGCACAAGCGGCGTGGTAAGGGCATCGCCATCATGTGGAAGGCCCCGGCCATGCCGCCCAACCCTGGTAGCTCGGCCGTCGTGCGCTTCAACGAGGATGCCACGCTCAACGTCGAGATCGGGGCCCAGGAGTTGGGGCAAGGCTCCTTCACCGTGGCTGCCCAGATGGCGGCCCAGGCACTGGGCATCCCCTACGAGTGGGTGCGCGTCTCGGCCCCGGTGGACACGAAGTACAGCCCCTACGAGTGGCAGACGGTAGCCAGCCGCATCACCTGGACGATGGGCAACGCCGTAAAAGCCGCCGCCGAGGACGCCAGGCGGCAAATCTTGGAAATCGTGGCGGAGCACTGGGGCGAAGACCCCGACGATCTGGACATCAAGAACGGCAAGGTCATCTCGTACAAGTCCGAAGAAGAACAGCCGCTTCAGAATATGGTCATCTACGGTCTACCCAACGAGAACCTTGAGGGGTGGACAGGCGGGCCCATCGTCGGCCGGGGCAAGTTCATGCCCACCTACGTCACCAATCTGGATTTCGAGACCGGCCAGGGCACCCGCGCTGTGGTGCACTACACCGTCGGCGCGCAGGCGGTAGACCTGGAGGTGGATACCGAGACCGGCCAAGTCGAAATCCTCAAGATCGCCAGCGCCTACGACGTGGGCAAGGCCATCAACCCCGACCTGGTCCTGGCGCAGATCGAGGGCGGCGCGGTGCACGGCATGAGCTCGGCCTTCGAAGAGCTCAAGTTCGACGAGCAGGGCCAGCCCCTCAACACCAGCTTCGTGGACTACCGCATCATGACGGCTGTGGATGCGCCTGGGGAGATCCACGGAGACATCGTGGAGACGCCTTTGGAAGACGGGCCGTGGGGTGCACGGGGCGTGGGCGAACACGTGATGGTGCAAACCGCGCCGGCGATCGCCAACGCCATCAGCGATGCCCTGTCCATTCGCTTCAACGACCTGCCGCTTTCGGCAGAGAAGATCTTTCTGGC
>CAZPMV010000324.1:0-3821 GCA_964587335.1 uncultured Anaerolineales bacterium | reverse complement strand
GCAAGGGCTGAGCGACCACGGCGGTTATAGCAGCCACAAGGATGGAGACGAGGAGGATCTGAGGTCCTGCGAAGGCATGAAACAGCCTGATGACGAGGGAGATGAGGAGGAAGTAGCCAACGCCGATGATGGCGGTGGGGATGGAGTAGAGCAGCCCCTTGCGGACGACAAGGGTGAGGTCCAGGAGTTGGTAGCGATAGATGGCGTAGGCCATCAGGAGCGCAGCGACCACACCAAAGAGGACGTCAAAGGGAAACGGGCGCAGTTGGGGCGAGATGTTGGCAAGGCCTCCGATTATGATCAGGATATTGCTAATGGCGAGATAGAGCAGCCGGTTTCTCTGGTTGTGATCATCCGTTTTGATGCGAGCTCGTACAAACAAGAAAGCGAAAGCCACGCCGCTCAGGCCAGCAAGTGCAAAAAAGACGTATATGAGGCCGCCGAAATGAACATCGAAATAGCCCCTCTCGATACGGGTGACTTGGACAAGCTGGCCACCGATGTCGCCTATCAAGAGAAGCCCTCCCAGGCTGTAGATGGCAAACAGGCCAGTTCTGGCGGCCGGCACAGAGTCCAGACCAAGAATGACCACGTACAGCAGACACATGAGCATCCAGGCAACGATGGCAAAGAACAACCCCGTCTGAAGCCAGGGCAGGTCACCGAGCACAGGAAAATCGGCAAACCACATGACCGAGCTAGAGGTCCACAGCCCCATGGCCAATAGATAGGTCGAAAGGATGCGATTCACCCTGCGCTTCACTCGCAAGGAGAAGGCAAACAATAGGGAGTAGAGGAGAAAAGCAACCAGGCATACCACAGTTGCAGTATTCACAGGTCAAACCCTTCTTTCAGACAGCGCAGCTCACTCCTTCGACAAGCTCAGGACACCGTCTTGGGCCAGGCGTAGCACTGTGTCCACGATCTCGTCAGAAGGTTGCATGTGTGGCGGCTTCATGTGTGCCATGTCCGCCCCCTGCGCCTCGCGCATCTGGGTGTATCGGGCGAACGTGCCCACAGGAAGGAATCGCAGACGCAGAGGGTTCATGTCCAACATTGATTCGAGATTGGCATAGTCCTTATCCAACAACTTCAACGCCTCGTGGAGCCTAGCCGCCAGTTGTTCCCGATGGGGATACTCGGTGGCCAGGTATATGCGGACCACCGGTTGGCTGTCCTCAAACTCCTTCCGCGCCATCCAGTCCTCGTACGGGACATCAAGGCCCTCCAGGGCCTGCCAGACAATCCGCTCGTTCAGCCGGCTAAAGCCGCCGATGTCAATGATGCGGTCTGCCCTGGCCTCAAAGACCATCTGCGGCAGGCGCACGTCCGTTTCGTCGTCCTCAAGAGCAATGATCTTGATCATATCCCCCGGCCTGTAGCGGGAGAAGATGCCCCCGTGGAAGTTGGTAAAAACAACTTCATATCGCTTGCCCGCTTCCAACTCGTCCATAAGGACTGTGGTCGGTTCGTACGAAGGATCGTCGCGACCTCTGAGAGAATCTTGCTCAGGAATGAACTCGAAAAACCCTACATCCGATGTAAAGGTCATCCCCTTGCGATTCCAGGTTTGCATGGCCAGGAGACCACCGAACTCGGTGACGCTGTAGAACTCGAACGGATCTACTTTCCAGTAATGCTTGATCTGGTCGCGAAAAGCGGCTACGTCCATCCCGGAGCACAGAAGGGCCTTGAGGTCCCACATATCTCTGGGCATCATAGGCCGGCTCGCCCTCTTGGCTCTGATCACAGCCCGGGTCACCCGCAAAACCGCCGCCGGGTGAAGGGGAGGCCTCGAGGATCTTTCCCTCTCACCAAAACTCTTCCCTATGCGGGCCATCACGCCAGCCAGCCCCCCCGTGATGTCAATGCCCGTCCGCAGAGCCAGGGCGAAACCTAGCTTGACGCGCTCCCGGAAACCCAGTTCTCCAACCTTGTCGAGAGGAGGGATGTAGCGAAAATCCAGGATTCGTCCGACCGCCTCTATGCCGATGCCCGAGATATAGGGAGGCGGAGCAGCGGCATAGAGAAAGGCGTCGTTGTTCGCAATCGTGAAATGGCCGCGACCCTGCGAGGAAGCGAGCAGTATCATGGCAAAGGAATAGTCCGTATACAGCTCATATATCTCCGGAGTGAAGGGCGCCCACTTCCAGCGACCGGTGGTGCCACCGGTGTGAGCCCACATAAACGGCTTGACCGGCAATACGTCTTCCCTCTTGTCCTGCAGATACGGTGCGTAGTCTTCGTAAGTGGTCAGCGGCACCGCCTCACGGAACTCGTCCACGCTGTTGGGCACAGTGTTGCGCATGATCTCCCGGCCCATCTCGCACCGGGCAAGCAAGTCAATCTGCTCCAGCAGCAAGGATCGCTGGACCTCCATGAACTCTTTCAGGCTGAGGTCCAGGAAGCCACAATACTTTTGCCAGACCTCGTCCGTTCGTCCCTGCCTCAGTAAATCCACTACTGTTGTCATTCTCGACATAGCCTCCGAATTATGTGCTTGACCATTTGTGCTACGTCCAAATGTGCTTTGGAAACGGCTGTAGGTCACGTGAAAGGCTTAGTTAGTGACCTTCACTCTCTCCCCGCCACCGCCCTCATGATCAAAGCGCAAGGATACCAGCGACGGCGAGCCGGGGATTCAGTTATCTCGATCCTCGTAAAACCAGAGTCTGAGAGGATCGTACGCCATTCATCCGCCGTGTAAATGTGCGACACAGCATCCGCCTCTGCCCAGGCGCGGGCAACGTTGCGCCCCAGAAGGAAATGCAACAGCGCGACTATTCTGATGATGGTCTTAATCCCAGGCAACTTCCAGTATGGGGAAGCGGCCACATCGGCCAAGACGAGTTCCCCCCCTGCCTTTAGCACCCGACTCATCTCAGACAGCATTTGAGGCACATCCATGTGGTGCGTGCCCAGCCCACAGATGACTGTGTCGAAAACACCCCCTACAAAGGGCATGCCCATGGCGGAAGCGCAAACCAACTTGATGCGTGGGGTTAATCCCTTGGCGTCAACATCCCGCCGGCCATATTCGAGCATGGCCGGAGTGATGTCCAATCCGACAGTGCGGCTCTCCACTTCTGTCCTGGCCGCCAACGCCACAGGGATTCGCGCTGTTCCCGTTGCCACGTCGAGGACAAGATCGTCGTCACGAACAGGGATCGTCTCGATGAGCCAATCAACAAACTCACGGTAACTAAGGCCCCAAAACCTGCGGAGCTCTTGATCTACAACCTCTTCATATTGAGGCGCCAGCTCGGTGAAGGCTTCGATGACCACGTCGCTGCTAGACATTCCTCGCCCTCCGGTGCTCCTTACGCCCATCCTTCTGAACTGCCGATGCGATGTGAGTGTCAGTGTCAGTGCCACTGAGAGCGGCCACATCTCTGCGCAAACGGGGATCAGAACACTCATATTTGCACTGCAGGCCGACTTGCCGTACAATACCCTCAGGGGAAGAAAGGCCATACCCAAAAGGAGGTCACTCAATGAAAAAGGTAATTCGACCCATCTTCGTCCTGGCCATGCTACTGGCGCTTGTAGGCTCCGCCTCGGCGGGCGAAACCACAAAACCCATCAAGTTCAAGATTCGTGGAGACACCATTTACCCCGGCGACTTATCGTGGTTAGACGACTGCAAACTCGAATTCACAAACCTCACCGCCGCGGGCCGCGTCTCTGGCGGCCTGAAGGGTTCGTTCACCTACGTCGAAAATGGTGAGATCAGTGTCTGTCCCCCCTCTCCTGGTGGCTCCAATGACGGTGTCATGACGATTGTGACAGATAAAGGCACCCTGGTCATTAAATTCAAGGGC
>CAZPMV010000323.1:0-3829 GCA_964587335.1 uncultured Anaerolineales bacterium | reverse complement strand
ACCAGCGGGTGGGAATAGAGCAGGTCAGTGCCGCGACGTAGTTCCACGGTCTCCAGGGGGGCAGTGCCAAGGACATCTACCTCTATGAGCGGAGGTTCAGCGCCGGTGAATTCGGCGCCCATGGGGTGGCCATCAGCGCTCACGTGCAGGATGATCCGCTCGCCGGTCGTGCCGTAGCAGCGGCGTGCCCAGAACGCTTCCCACAAAGCCTCGCGCGTCAGCGCCGTGGCGTAGATGGCCAGGAGCCCCCCGCGCATGCCGAAGTGGACGTCGCTGCCACTGGGGTAGGTGGCGCCGGGTCGGCCGCAGTGGTCGTCGCTGTTGGCGATGAATCCCACTCGCAGCCCCCGCCGCAGTGCATCTTGGGCGAACCACTCAAACACGCCGTGCACCGAGGCGATCTCGATCAGCGGGGAAAGCGCCGGGTCAAAGAAATCCAGATTGGCGTGGCGCCCACCGATGTGGGGAATGACCATCACGTCATCCCGCCCGCGCAGTGTCTCGTGCAGTTCGCTGAGGGGATAGCGGTCGTCCTCGGAGTCAGATCGGTCGGCGATCTGCCAGTGGCTGGAGCGGTGTAGCGGCCCGTCGTCGTCTCGATAGTAGACGTTGTGGTCTCCACCGGCAGGGGTATTGCCGGACCACTCGTAGGCCAGAAAGGTGACATAACGTTCCGGCTCGTGGTAGCGACGCACTGCGTCCTTGGTCTGCTGCCAATGTTCCTTGGTGATTTGAAAGTCGTTGGCGCAATGGGAGATGAAGTCGAGTGCGGCCACGTTGCGTCCGAAGGTGAAGTACTCGTCCAGGCTGCCTACGCCGACCGAAGCTTCAGTCTGTCCATGGATGTCCCCCCAGAACAGGCGGAGGGTCGGCGCAGCCGTCCGGCAGACAATCGGGTTGCTGGCCGCTCGCATCTGACCGTTCATCTCCTGGGCGACGATGCGGTAGATGCCAGGTTGTCGTAGCACCAGTCCCTCGAAGCGGTGAGCGCCCCGTTCGGCCAACTGGAAGGTATGAGACTGGGGCCCGCTGAGCTCATCTGCCTCGACGGCCAATTGGACGGTGGCCGTGTAGCCATCGGCCGGATTGCCGAAACGGTCCTCGGCAACTATGGTTATGGCGAAAGGCTGGCTGGTCACCACGTCCGATGGGGCGCGGACGCGCAGGCGCTCGGCCGGCCTGGCGATGATGCGCAGCGTGGGGGAATGGGGGACTGGGACGTACTGCCCGGTACCGAAGGCATCCACCAGTACCCGGAACTCGTATCGTTCCTGTCGGAAAGTCTGAGCGCGGGAGCCGGGTCCGCCGAAGCGGGTGTCCCCAAGCGTGACCGTCAGGATGTCGCCAGGGGCCAGCGCTCCATCGTAGACGTCAATCACCAGAGCGGCCTTCCACGGGCGGATGAAGACTTGATGGTCATAGTGGGCCCGCAGCTTGGCCTGTCCGGAGGTCTGCACCGACGTGTACTCGGCATCGCCTGGTCTTTCGCACTGGGGTACGCCCCAGTTGGAGACCAGCCAACGAGCGATGAGCACCCGCCCGCCGTCGTCAATGCCGTGGTGACCTACGGTGAGGGCCACCGTCCAGGTTCCGTAACTGCCGGCGATCACATCGTCTGCAGGCGTGATGGTCGCCTGCCCGTAGGTGGGAGTACGAGTGCCGGAGTTGGTGCGCATGATTTCCCCTCGTCGTTTCGTCATTTCAACGCCGCCACGCCGATGCCGCGGCGCATGGTCTCGACTTCCAGGATGTCTTGGGGTGCTATGTTGGCTAGATTGATCTGGGGGCCAAAGCGGTGGATGAGCCAGGCCCGCGTGGTGTACTGATCGCAGCGATGGATGCCGGGGATCCAGGGGCCAGGCACTTCGAACAGCAGCTTGTCTAGGGGCACAGCGGCGGTGATCTCCTCGATCAACTGCTCGTTCAGATCGGTACCGAACAACTCGGCGGCTTCCACGAGGACTTTCGCGGCCCCAGCATCCAGGCAGCGCTGGATGTCGGCGATCAGCTCCGCTGCTGAGGTACCCTCCACTTTGCTGCCCACCTCGCCAAGCACCTCCAGGCCGAACTCCCGGCGAGCAAGGCGGATCAGGCCGGTTTTCTCTTGGGGGGTCAGTTCGATGACGTTGTCGGAGACCTCGATCCAGCGGTAGCCGACGGCCTGAGCAGCGGCAAGATAGTCGCTGGCCTGGCCATGATAGACGGCGTATTCCAGGAACTGACCGCCGGGGAAGGGGATGACTTGATGCTGCCGGTAGAGCTGGATCTTCTTGCGGAGGAGGTCTGCCGGCAGGAGCCGTGAGATGCCGACCGCAATCTTGGCCAGGTCGATGTACGGGGCGCCGATCTCCAACCAGTCAGCCTGAGCGGCGCGACCCTGCCCCCAATCAATGACCATGGTTAGTCCGTCTTGGCGGGGTTTGGCTGGCCGATCGGGGATTGTAATCTCTTCGAAGGCTTGTGTGGACATCTGTGTATCTCCTCAATTCTCATGGTGATGGGACAAGTGACGGGACAAGACCTGACAGGGGTCAAGGACGCAGGTCGGGTTCGCAGATCACCAATTCTTGCAGTAGCTATATTAAGCAGCCAGAGTATACCACAGGCTTGGCCCCTTGTCAATGTTGGGTTAGCCTCTTGACAAAGACAACGCCGGCAGCTATGATCGGCTTGTTATAGAGCTTGGAATTTGGTGGGGCACTGAGGGGCAGCGTGTCCTCCGGTGATTCTCCTGGCATTTGGAGAACCGTTGAGCGCAAGCATCGGTAGGAGACAGAGAGGCATGAGGATCCAGTCTGTTGAAGTATACCACGTAGCTATGCCGCTGATCTATCCTTTTCGCACTGCCTTCAGCGACGAGGATTGCATCGAGAGCGTTCTGGTGCGAATGGTGAGCGGGGACTTCCATGGATGGGGAGAATGTAGCCCCTGGCGAGCTCCCGCCTACAGCAGTGAATGGGCTGGCGGTGCGTTCATCGCCGTACGCGACTGGTTGGCGCCCCTGTTGATCGGCAGAGATATCAGTAGCGGCCAACAACTGCAACAGGCGTTATCGGGTACTAAAGGCAACTACTTCGCCAAGGCCAGTCTGGACCTGGCTTGGTGGGACCTGCATGCTCGACGCCAGGGAAAACCGCTATGGAAGGTCATTGGTGGGCAATCCGGTGTCGTTGACGTGGGAGCTGACATTGGGGTCATGGAGAGCCTGGACGCCCTGCTTGCTGAGATTGAAACTGCAAACAAGGCTGGCTTCAAGCGCATCAAACTGAAGTACCGTCCAGGTTGGGAGCTGAACATGGTGTCAGCCGTTCGCCAGGCATATCCGGACACCGTCTTCCACGTGGACTGCAATAGTGCCTACACTCTGGATGACCTTCCGATGTTTCGTGAACTGGATGGGTATCATCTGGCCATGATCGAGCAACCCCTGGCCCACGACGATCTCCTGGATCATGCCTCACTGCAGAAGAGCATCCAAACGCCGGTGTGTCTGGATGAGAGCATAGTGTCAGTGGAGAAGGCACGGAAAGCCATCGAGGCCAAGGCCTGCCAGTGGGTGAACATCAAGGTGGGACGGGTCGGAGGCTTGACGAACGCACTGGCCATTCACGATCTGTGTCAGGGGGCGGGGATACCCTGCTGGGTGGGAGGCATGCTGGAGTCGGCGGTCGGCCAGGCGCTCAGCAGCGCCCTGGCCACGTTTCCCAACATCAAGTATCCCGCCGACATGTTCCCCACCAGTCGCTTCTGCAGGGAGGATCTCGCGGGCGATCCCTCGGTTGGCTGAACTGTGGTATGCTCTATGATGTTGTAGCACCAGACTCGCCTT
>CAZPMV010000322.1:0-3851 GCA_964587335.1 uncultured Anaerolineales bacterium | reverse complement strand
TTGGAACGCCGCAGCGCTGGGTACTTCAACATGAAAGAGGGACTGCTATACCCCACCCTGCACCGCATGGAGCAGGAGGAGTTGGTGGCGAGCGAGTGGAGCACAGTCGTCGGGAGACGTCGCCGCAAATACTATCGCCTCACGGAGAAGGGACGCCAGGCGCTGATGGCGCAAACAGCGGAATGGCGCACCTTCACAGAACGGTTGCTGCACCTGGTGGACACTCCAGCGGCAGTGACGGAGGCCCCGTAGCACCGCAAGCACTCTTGCCTGGAGCACATCCGATGAACCGTACCAAAGCACTGCTGTTGAGTAGCGCTATCGTCGCCCTGCTGGTCGGCGTCGGCCTGACCACCGCGTGGGCCTACTCTGTCAGACAACTGCAAGACCTGCAAGACCAGACGGTCTATGCCAGCCCCGAGGCCGGCATGCGTAAGTTGGTTGTCAGCCATTACTCCGGCGTAGAGAAAGTGGACATTGTACACGCCGACAAGGAGGTATTCGATGATCTCTGGTTTGTGGAAGCCCACGTCTGGGCCGCCAGCCGATCCGATGGGAAGGGTTTTGTCGATCCAGACTACGACAACCCAGGCTGGTTCTTCGTGCGGGTGCGGGATGGCTGGGTGTTTGTCCCAGAAGCCAAACACCCGCACATCATCGCTTTCGGCCAGCAGCTCTCCGGCCTTTCAGGGTAAAACTGTCGAGACGGTCGCCCGATAAAAGGGGAGAACATGGCTGCTCCAGACGTGGAACAAGTATTGGCCCGCATCCGGGCGCAGATGGACCTGGACAGTGAGACCGAACATGATGTGCTGGAGGAAGTCCGCTCTCATCTGGAGGAAGCGGTGGCTGCCGCCCGGGACCGAGGGCTGGACGAAACAGCAGCCCTGGCGGAAGCGGCGGTCCGATTCGGCGTGAAAGAGGTAGGCGCTGGACTCCAACAGGTTCACGCTGGCTGGGGCACCGCCGACGCCGTCATCGCCGCAGGGCTGCCGGTGATCTGCGCCCTTGTGCTGCGCTGGCTGCTCTTCGCCCCCGGCGGCACAGCCATCGGCTGGCAGCAACTGCTCATCCAGCCCGCCTTCTGGGTGATCGCCGCCGTGGCCCTGGCAGTGCCCTTGCTCAAGTTCGGTCGCTGGCGCTACGGCCTGGCATCCTGGGCCTTCTTCTGGGCCATCACCATCGTTTTCGCCATCTTGCCCGCGCTGCGCTGGTAGGGACCACAGAGATGATCGCATCATGCAACGAACCAGCCAATTCGACGAACCCCAGAGCCTGGTGCTCGGCGTTGCTGTGTGCGCTGCCGGTGACAGTGCTGGTGCTCAGCCTGTTCTACTACTGGTTCGCCATCGCCGACCGGCACGTCGTCTTCCACTACTATCACGACATGGCCCCCGTCGTTCCAGGCACATCGCCTTTCAGCAAAGTGACCAGCAGCCGCCACTGGATGGCCGGCCTGGTGGCTAGCGGTGCGGTGATGGTGCTGAACGTGGCTGCCAACTGGCTGTTGGGACGCCTGGTGGCGAACTACCGCCCTCCGGCGTGGTGGCGCGTGTGGGCCATATGTGCACTGCCGCTGCTGGTCGGTATTCCGGCCATCACCATGACGCTCAACCAGCCGACACTGCCCCTGCCGAACGCCGCGCAGACCACGCTCGCCACGCTGATCGGCCTGGGATTGGCCTTGCTGCCGGGCACGATGGCAGCCCAGCACCCCGCTGACCTCGTCTGGCTCGCCGCCGATGGGTGGTGGCTGAACCAGTTACTAGTGACCGTCGCTGACCTCGAAAACATGCCGCGTTCGCTGGCACGCGGGGGTACATGGTGGGTGCGGATGGCGATCATGACCCTGGTGGTGGCCGTGGCGTCGGCCCTGATCGTGACCGGCCTGCGGTTCTGGCGGCGCACATCCGTTCCGAGCACGGCGGCCATGTTTGTCGCCGGGCTCTGCGTAGCCTACCTACTCATGCCGCTAGTACATCACGGGTTGGCGGGCACGGACGGCTACCACTACATCAGCAACCACTACATCAGCAACAGCAACAACTTCTTCGCCGACAAGATCGCCTTCCAGTTCGCGGCCTGGCTGATCGCCGCGGCCATGGCAGCCGGAGGCACGCGGCTGCGCCAATCACTCGCCGAACACCGCTCGAAGCCGCAGGCAAACGCTGCCTGACCAAACCCAGGTGGGGAAGACAACATGGTCTATCGGGATCGAACATCGCTTCTTACGGCTATCGGAGTGCTCCTGCTATTGGTCGGTATCTCTGCCGCTTTGTTGGGCCCACTCGAGATGTACTGCTTCTACCTTTTCTCCGAAGGCGGTCGTTTTCACTACGATGGTTTTGGCTTCGGCTCCTTCATGTTCGGCTACATCGCTGCCCAGATCATCGGCTACTACGTTATCGCCCTGCTACTCATTCCGCTCGGCTACGGACACCTGAGGGCGCGTCGTTGGGCCAGGACACTTGCTGTGGCCCTGCTCTGGTCCTGGCTGGTCGTCGGCATACCTTTGATGGTTGCGTTCCTGTTTGTGTTGCTGTCTGCCAAGGATCTCTCTCCAGCCGTAGCCCAGATCGTGGTTGTCTTGCTGGGATTGTCTTACGCAGTAGCTCCATGGTTGCTCATTCGGTTCTACCGAGGTCGAAACGTCAGACGAACCTTTGAGGCCACAGACCCAAACTCCTACTGGATTGAGGGACTTGGTATGCCGGTACTGGTCACTAGCTGTCTGTCCATCTTGTACGTAGTTGCTCTGCACGTTCCCATCTTCTTCAACGGCCTGTTTCCGTTCTTCGGCACCTGGCTATCCGGCCTTGAGGGCATTCTCGCGCTCGACATCTCAATGGTGTGTCTGGTGTGTCTGATCTGGGGCATGCTAAGGCAGAGAACCTGGGCCTGGTGGGGTTCTCTGGTCTACTTCGGCTTGTTGACGGTCACTTCGATGGCAACAGTTTTGAAGTCAAGCTATTCGGAGATCCTCTCAAACATGAACTTCCCGTCATTCGAAGTGGAGATGCTGCAGGGTATACCGCTCCAGGGTTATCATTTCGCTGCGTTGATCGGCGTACCGCTCATCATCACCTTGTGCGTAGTCATTCTGTCGAAACGACACTTCTCCACCTGGAAAACCCCAAGGGGCTGAACGCTACAGATTCGCTTCGGAGGTCATACCCTATGAAAGACCTGGCCGTCATTGAAACCATTCTGCGCAACCGGCATCACTTCTTCAGTGAGATACGCGAGGGGATCGGCCTGCCGGAGAAGATGCGGGCCATGCTGCTCTCCAGCATTGCCTTCCTGGCGCTATACGGCGCGGTGATGGGCTCCACTCACAGTCTGTGGCAAGCTCTGAGCTCCGCTGTCAAGCTGCCGGTTCTCTTCCTGGCCTCACTGATCGTCTGCTCACCCACGCTCTACTTCTTCAACATACTCTTCGGCTCCAACCAAAGCCTGACCCAGAACATGGCACTCATCCTGACGGCGATCACCGTCACGGCTGTGCTCTTGCTCAGCTTCTGCCCCATCATCCTCTTCTTCCTCCTGACCACCAGCCACTATCAGTTCTTCAAGCTGCTCAACGTGGCCGTCTTCGCCATCGCTGGCAGCACGGGAGTGGTCTTCCTCAGCCAGGGGATGCGCGTGGTGTCAGCATCAAGCAGAAGCAATGGGGGCGGGAGCTCTCGCCAGTGGGTGATGCGCGTCTGGGTATTGGTCTACGGTTTCGTGGGCAGCCAGATGGCCTGGACGCTGCGTCCTTTCGTCGGCGCTCCCAGCATGAAGTTCGAGCTCTTCCGGCAGCTCGGAGGCAACTTCTATGCCAATGTCCTGGTCAGCCTCGCCGAGATTCT
>CAZPMV010000321.1:0-3852 GCA_964587335.1 uncultured Anaerolineales bacterium | reverse complement strand
GAGCGAAGGAAGCGCCGATGCTTCCTGTGCCGCCGCAGTACTCTGACGTGTCAACTTGCGAGTCGCCCACGGCGTGGCAGACAGTTCCTTCGGCATGCCGCTCCGGCTCCGGAGCACGAACGCGATCGACGTCTCCACCACACCCCGAGACGAATTCGGGGTTGCAGCTGCAAAGTACC
Source organism: uncultured Anaerolineales bacterium (assembly GCA_964587335.1). Lineage (GTDB taxonomy): Bacteria > Chloroflexota > Anaerolineae > UBA3071 > UBA3071 > UBA3071. Next base: position 3,673 of record CAZPMV010000321.1, on the reverse strand, counting down.
GCCATCGCGGCCGCCAAGATGATGTGTGTGATCGATTGCGGCCTTGTTCGCATGGTTTACCCCTAGCAGCCCGTTGATCAACGGCTCATCGAGCCATCGGCATGGGCGTTCCCGCCGATGACCAGGTCCAGCCGCGACCCCAGCGGGGAAGTCTCCAAGAGCTCGTGAGTGGCGTGAGCGAGCTGTTGAAGCCCGTCAGGAGGCCCCAGATCGCCGCCAGAGCGGCCGCAGCCCGGGCCGCGTAGCCTCGGGGCGTCCCGCTGCGGCAGATCTCCCGCATCACCCGCCCGATGTTTGCTGCGGCGGCCTGGAGGATGAGCCTCTTCCGCACGTTCTCATGCCCTCGGAGCCGGACCCGGCGGTGGGCCCCAGTCTCGTACATGTGGGCCATTGTGCGTTCGACCAGTTCGCCCCGTTTCCGCTGCATTGCCTTGCTCTTGGGCCTGCGGACTCGGGCTCGGTTCTCGTGGAGCGCCGCCTTCTCCGCGGCACCGTTCGGCCGTCGCTTCCAGCGCCGTTTCCCCTTCATTTTTCGCTCGGGGATGTAGGTCCGGTATCCGTCGTTCTTCAGTTCCAGGAGCAACGAGGCCTTGTGGTAGCCCTTGTCGGCGACCACCTCGACGACCTCTCCGGCCTCGGCGGGGCTGCCGGCTCCGCCCGCAGGGGACTCTCCCTCGTCCCGGTCCGCTTCATGCTCGTCGGTCCGGGCGTCTCGAACGTTGGCGCGCGCCTGGTCCAGGCTGTCCTGCACCGTCATCGTGTCGCCCGAGTCGGCCGCAAAGAGTTCGACGCCCAGGATGGCCCCGCTCTCCATATCGACGACGTGCTCCGACTTGTAGGCCAGACGGGTCCGGCCGTCCTTGAGCCGTGCGATCCGAGCGTCCTCGTCCGTCTTCGACTCCCACTGCTGGTTCGAGGTCTTCTTGCCCTTTCGCTTCCGGTCCATGCGGAGCAGGTCCTCCGCCGTCGGGTCCTCAATGGACTCGGCTTTCGCCAGTCCCCGCAGGTACTCCTGATACCCCTCCCCGGTGTCCTTGCGCACGATGGCCTTCATCGACGCATCGGCGCGAAGCACCGTCGAGTCCACCCCTACCGTCTTGCCCGACAGCAGACCATGCTGGTCGACGAGGCCCAGCACCAGTGTGAACACGCTCTCGAACACCTCCGAGCCCAATCGCCTGCGCGTCTTGCTCAGCGTCGAGTGGTCTGGGGTCGCCTCGTGGGCTTCGAACCCCAAGAAACGCTTGAGGGACAACGAGTCCGAGCATCGCCAGTCGATTCCCCGCTCCGCCTCAATCCCCTCGAAGTACCCGACAAAGAGCATCCGGAAGTAGACCCCAGGCGGCACCGATGGACGACCCGGACGGCCAGCATCCTCGTAGTACGGGCCGCACCAGACTTCGACTCGACGGTCGAAATCGATGTTGGCCAGCTCCTTGTTCAGCCGCTCATAGAACACGTTTCGTGGCCCCTGAGCCATCTGCGTCCCCGCCAGCCACATCGATGTCTGCTTGCTCTTCCATCGACCCAACGCCATCACAGTCCTCCATCCGTGGAAAGATCGTATCCGGAGCTGAGCCCCGCGTCGATCCTCAATGCCACCCTCTCGGGGAGTAGATCAACGGGCTGCTAGCTCACGCCCTTGGGCCCGTCCAGGGCCCGGGCTAGTGGTGGGGCTGTGTCCGCTGAAGATGGCCGAGCCGGTGTGGCGGTAACCGTTCAGCCCCCCAAGAAGTCGTCTGATCCCGGGGATTTGCGGCGGTGGGATCGACACGAAGATCCGGGTGTGATCTCTTGAGCCCGTGGACGACGCCAGCGAGATCGAGGAGCTCCGGGCAGCGCTTGCTACCGAGCAGGCTCGTGCCGCGCAGTTGGAGGAGCGCGTAGCTCAGCTGGAGAAGCAGCTGGCAAAGGCGCTCGAGCTCCTCGGCCGCAATTCCGGCAACTCGAACAATCCGCCGTCAAGCGACCCGCCGAGCAGCAAGAAGTCCACGAAGAAGCGGCTTAAGAATCCCAGCCGAGGTGGGCAGAAGGGGCACAAGGGCTCGCACCGCCAGCTGTTGCCGCCCGAGCAGGTCAGCGAGGTCGTCGACCTGTTCCCGAGCCAGTGCACCAGTTGCTGGAAGTCGTTGCCCCAGGTCCCCGACACGTTCCCGAGGCGCCACCAGCAGACGGACTTGAAGCCGCTAGCCGCCCACACCACTGAGTGGCGCCGGCACGCTGTGGTCTGCCCGTGCTGCGGCTACCGCACCCGCGCGAAGTACGACGCCGCCGTCATTCCCCGGCTGTCGTTCGGGCCGCGGCTGATGGCGGTCGTGGCGCTGCTGACCGGCGTCTACCACCTGAGCCGGAGGCAGACGGTGCGGCTGCTGGGCGAGCTGCTCGGCGTGAGCATGTCGCTGGGGTCGGTCAGCGCTATCGAGGAGCGAGTCAGCGACGCGGTCGAGCCTGCGGTGGACGAGGCGATGGAGTCGGCCCGCGGCGCGGCCGTCAAACACGCCGATGGCACCACCTGGCTCCGCTCCGGCTCCCTGATGTCGCTGTGGGTGGTCGCCACCACGGCGGTGACCGTCTTCAAGGTCCTGCCCGACGGAAAGAAGGCCACCCTCCGGGACGAGCTATTCGGCCGCGTCCGCGGGATCCTCGTGAGTGACCGGGCCACGGCGCTGAAGTTCTGGGCGATGGAGCGCCGGCAGATCTGCTGGGCGCACCTTGTCCGCAAGTTCGTCTCGTACTCGGAGCGGGCGGGCCCGGCGGGCAAGCTCGGCGAGAAGCTGCTTGAGTACACGAGCCTGTTGTTCGCGTACTGGTCGCGGTTTCGAAAGAAACAGCTGAGTCGCGAGACGTTGGTCGAGCGGATGGCACCGGTGCGTCTGCAGCTCGAGGCGGTGCTGGAGCGGCTGGTCAGCGCCGGGGTGCTCGGGGTCTCGGGCTCGTGCGCGGACATCCTGGCGCACCGCGAGGCGCTGTGGACCTTCGTCGAGCGCAACGGTGTCGAGCCGACGAACAACCACGCCGAGCGCGAGCTGCGCGGCCTCGTGATGTGGCGCCGTCGCTCGTTTGGCAGCCAGAGCGAGCGGGGCACCCACTTCGCGGCGCGGATGATGACCGTCGCCCACACCGCCCGGAAACAGGGGCTCGAAACCCTGGCGTTCCTCGAGGCGTGCTGCGCCCTGCGGCCTCCGGGCGCAGCCGCCCCGTCCTTGCTCGCGAGCGCCTGACCGGGCTACTCGCCGAGCGGGAAGTACCTCGTGGCATGGCGCTCACCGACGCTGCGGACCCGGCCGTCGCGGCGCAGGGTCGTCGCCGGGCGGTTGAGCTCCCTCGCGGTCGCGCCCACCACGGGGGCAATCACCGCCATCTTCTCGCCGGGATGCTGGCAGATCGCCTGGTAGAGCCGCTCTTGCAGGTCCGCGAGCACCTCGGAGGAGCGACGCGGCGCCGGCGCTCTCATTGACTTGCGGCGCGAAGGTGTCGCCGTCGGCTTCGAGGCTCGCCGGAAAGCTGCGCGCACCGCGCCCGCCGCAGCGGCCTCGCAGGCCGCCAGGTGCTCGCCCACCAGCTGCGCCACCGCGCTCTCGATCTTCTGCTCCAGGGACTTCGTCGTGGTCGTCATGCACCAGGAATCCCACAGCCAGAGCACCGGCTCAACTGGGGGGCTGAACGGTTACGC
>CAZPMV010000320.1:0-3855 GCA_964587335.1 uncultured Anaerolineales bacterium | reverse complement strand
CTTGGGCGCTTCTGCCACCAGTAGACGATGTGCGCAAGACCCAGGATGGGAAACAGCAAGAACAACCCACCCGCCATGCGTCCGAGTTTGGCGAAGGTCATGCCTTCGAAGAAGAGATAGCCGCCTATGGTCAGGCCCCCGCCCAGCAAGGGCCATTTCCAGGCTACAACAATACCTGCCCAGGCGATCACCATGCCCACTCCTTGCAGGACGTCTACGGCGGTCATGGCCGGCGGAAAATCGGGCCTGCCGCCAGCGAAGTTGAGCACGACCACGATCACCACAAACACCGTACCGACGATTCCTGCTGCCCACCGTAGTATGGCGAGACCCCGTTGTGACACCAACTTGTCCACACCCATCAGACACCTCCATTTCCCTGTCCATGGTCGCGGATTTTGCATTCGCCAGGAGTCGCACGTCGAGCGAACCTGCCTTCTGTGTTCATTATGGCACGATTGTGACGCCTTGTCAAGGGTTTCCGCGCCATGCTTCGCAAGGAGTTAGACTGCGAATCTGTTCCGTACCTCTTGGACGCGACAAAGGGCACATCCTCGATAACGAGGCAAGTGCCCTTCATCCAACCACAGACCATCTTCTTTCCCTGGCGGAGAGGGTGGGATTCGAACCCACGAGGGCCAAAGACCCTACGCGCTCTCCAGGCGCGCGCACTAGACCGGACTATGCGACCTCTCCGGACGGCATTATACACACGCTACCTGCCTTCCGCAAATGTCGCGGCCAAGATGGGGCGGACATCTGCCAGGAGAACACGCCATCCGGAAATCCCTCCGGAGATCCCTCCGGAGGTCGCTATGACTCGCCAATGCGGGCCACTCGCGGAGTGTCGCTAGCTTATCCTGCCCCGAAGTGACTCATCAGTTGCTGCACATCGCCGTGGATGATCTCCAGCCTTTCCATTACTTCGTCCAGTTTCTCTATCACTGCGTCTAGGGCTGGCGCAGGCGGGGGAGGAGGCGGAGGAGGCTCCGTCTCGTCAGCGATCTGGAAGGTCAGAAACAGCGGCCCCATGTGGTTGGTGCCCCCCAGCATGCCCACACCGGCCAGACCGTCGCTGGGTAGCGATGGGCTGAGGATCCAGAGCGTGTGTGGCCCCCCGAGGCTGAGATCGCGGATGTAGGAGCCCGCCCCCAGCCCGAAGCCGGTGAGACCGTTGACGTCTGTCTTCTGGACATGGGCCCGATCATGCCACAGCGTTTGGCTTCCGCTCCCTCGCAGATCGGGGAGCGTGGAGTCAGGCCAGTGATTGGCCACAGGCTGGTTTTGCTGGGGCTGTCCCGCCTCATCGAGGACCAGAACCTTGATGAGAGCTGGCCCTTCTGTCTCGTCCACGCGCGTCAGTGTGAACTTGCGGCCTTCCCCGGCATCCAGGAACACCACATTGCCGTACTTGTTGCGCAGCCACTCCATGTCTCGCTGCGTGCCGTCTACGTCGTAGATTTCGGGGGTCACGTCAGAATCCTCCTTGCAGGATGGTTGAAGCTGGCGACTCTGAAATCGCTGCTCCTGGGCAACGGGAGCCATTCACATCTGCCGCAGCCAGCGCTCCAGATCGCGTCGATGGATCACAGCCAGTACGTGGACTTCGTCTTCCAGCACTTCGTACAGTACGCGATAGTGACCGATGCGCAGCCGTACGAGCCCGCCGGGGCCTTTCAGGCGTTTCCACTTCTTGCCTGGTGGGAAGGGTTTCTCTTCCAAGGCCAAGATAGCCTCAGTGACCCGTGCCCGGTCGGCCCGAGGCACCTTCGTCAACTGCTTGAACGCCCGCTGTTCGACCTTCAGGCAGTACGTCAAGATGTCTATCCTTCCAGCAGCGTCCGAAGTTGAGAGGAGGTGGCGAACTCACCCTTTTGGATGGCCTGCCGAGCCCGCTCTCGCAGCGCTACGAAGTGAGGATGATGAGCCAACACGTAGTCCTCCAGTTCTTCTTCGTCAATGGGCAGAAGGATGGCTGACGGTCGTCCCTGATAGGTGATGATGTATTCAGCCCTCTCCTCCCGCACCGCTCGCAGGATCTCGCTGGTGCGGTTCTTCAGTTCGCGCACGCCTACCCTGGGCATAGTCGTTGCCTCTCTGCTAGATGCATCAGTGTGACCACATTTGTGGCAATAGTGTACCCGTTTTGGACTGCGATGTCAAGTCCGTCAACTTGCTGAATCACTACTGTGGAGGGCGCAGGTTTGACTTTTGGCCGCTTCGCGGCTATATTGCTCTTGCTTCAGACACGAGCGCCTATGGAGTGCATCGTCTGCGACGGTGTGCAAAGTCGGGGACTTTGCACTTCGCTTATTGGGAAGTGGAGACATGAACGAACGACAGCAGAAACAGCGTCGGGTGAAGGAACTGTTGGACGAGCAAGGCCTGGACGCGCTGCTCTTGCAGCGGGTCAGCAGCTTCGCCTGGTACACGGGCGGCGCGGCCAGCTACGTCAACACGGCCACTGATTTCGGCGCGGCGGCGTTGCTCCTCACCCCCAGAGGCAACTACGTCCTGACCAATAACATCGAGGCCACGAGGCTGCAGAAGGAGGAGAAGCTTGCCGAGCAGGGCTTCGAAGTCGTGGCCCCCCTCTGGTACGAGGCCGGTGATCCAGTGGCGGATCTGACACGCGGCCAGCGCCTGGGGGCCGATGTCCCTTACCCCGGCGCAACGGACCTCTCTGCGGAGGTCGGACGCCTGCGTGCTCGCTTGACGCCGGAGGAGGGCGAGCGCTTCCGCCAGTTAGGGCGGATCTGCGCCGAGGCGATGGATGCCGCCATTCGGCAAGTGCGACCCGGTCAGAGCGAGTACGAGATCGCCGCAGTGCTCTCCCGGGAGACACAGGCCCGCGGGGCTTTGCCCATCGTCAACCTGATCGCGACCGACCAACGCATCTTCGACTTCCGTCATCCCTTGCCGGCGGACAAGAAGATGGAGCGCTACGCCATGTTGGTCCTGTGTGGCCGCAAATGGGGCCTGGTCTGCTCCATCACCCGGCTGGTGCATTTCGGGCCGCTGCCGGACGAGTTGCAGCGCAAACAGGAGGCCTGCGCCCGCGTCGATGCCACCTTCATCGCTAGCACCCGCCCCTCTGCTCGCCTGGGCGATGTCTTCTCGGCGGCTGTGGCAGCCTATGCCGAGACTGGCTATCCCGACGAGTGGATGCTGCACCATCAGGGCGGCTCCGCCGGCTACGAGCCGCGGGAGCACTTGGCCACCGCCGCATCGGAGGAGATCGTCTACGAGGGCCAGGCCTTCGCCTGGAACCCCTCGATTGCTGGCGTCAAGTCGGAGGGCACGATACTGGTGGGGGCGCACTGCAACGAGATACTGACCGCCATTCCCAACTGGCCGACAATCGAGGTTGAGATCCTCGATCAGGTCATCGCCAGGCCGGCGATTCTGGTCGTGGACTAGCACGGACACTGCTTGGAGGGGTTTGAAAGGTGAAAGCTGCGCGTTTGTATGGCCCACGCGACCTGCGCGTGGAAGAGATACCGCGTCCCGAACCGCAGGCGGGTGATCTGCTCATTCGGGTGCGTGCTGTAGGCATCTGTGGTTCTGATGTGCACTACTACGAGGACGGCGGCATCGGGGAGAACAGGGTCACCGAAGCTCACGAGTTAGGACACGAATTCGCCGGGGTTGTTGCTGCCCTGGGGCCGGGCGTCGAAGGCCCACCGGTGGGAACACGGGTAGCTGTGGATCCCGCCATCCCCTGCGGAACCTGCGAGTTCTGCCTGGAGGGTAATCCCAACCTGTGCCCGCACATGGTCTTCGTGAGCAACCCCCCCACGGGGGGCGGCCTGGTCGAGTACATTGCCCATCCTGCCTCGTTGGTCTTCCCCCTGC
>CAZPMV010000319.1:2674-3898 GCA_964587335.1 uncultured Anaerolineales bacterium | reverse complement strand
CCGTTGTCACCCTGGGCTCTCGACTCACGGGAGAGAGTCCCTTGCGTCTGGAGAATGTGCAGATGGTAGACACGAGGGGACGGGTGCAAGAGGTCACGATCGAGAATGGCAGGGTGGTCGTGGGCGTTCCGCAGCGTATCTACCTGCCCTTCCAGTTCGCCGCTATGGGTAGCCAAGCCCAGACGATCGTGCTCGATGGAGAGAGCCATATCTTGAGGGGTTCACTGCGCGTCTACTTGCCGGTGATCATGAGACGATAGCAGCGGGTTTCTCGGTGAGCCGTCATTTGGCCGCAGGTGCAGTGAGGATTGGCTGCGTGGGTACATTCGCCAAGAGGTGGACAATGATACGAACAACCATGAGGATCCTTCTCAGGCTTGGACTGCTAATACTGATCATCGGCGTTTGGCTGGCCTGGCCTGGTGCGGCGGCAGCACAGGGCACGACCACGGCTGAGTTGCCGCTCAAGCAGGGCTGGAACCTAGTCTCCTTGCCCTTGGTGCCCGAAAGCACCGATCCGACCAAGGTCTTCGCGCCCATTGAGGGAAGCTACGCTGAGGTGCGCACCTTCATCAACTCGCCTGCGGGCGGGCAGTGGAAGGGGTACGGCGCGGGGACGCCCAATGACCTGACGGAACTGAACGAGACCATAGGCTTCTGGATCGAGGTGACCGCCGACGTCACGTTGCCGGTGACCGGCACCGAGCCCAGCGGCGCGACCATTGCCCTTTACAGTGGCCGGAACCTGGTGGGCTATCCGCACACTATCAGCCGTCCTGCTGCTCTCGTGCTGGATGGCGTCAGCCACGAGAGCGTGCTGGCCTACGATCCCACCGACCCTGACGACCCCTGGAAGCAATATGACCCCGATGCGCCCCCTTTCGCCAACGACCTGACCCGCATGGAGCGAGGCGGTGGCTACTGGATCGAGGTGGACACTGATACCACCTACAGCCTGCCGCCGCTGCTGCCGGCGGAGGACCATTGTGGGACAATCTCCGCCGACGAATCTTGGGAAGGCGACGCCGTGCACCGAGTGACCTGCGACGTGACGGTGGGCGCCGATGTGACGTTGACCGTGGAGGCCGGCGCGGTGGTGAAGTTCGATGCTGTCCACAGTCTCGTGGTGAACGGTACGTTGCAAGCGGAAGGAACAGTACGACGACGAGTCGTCTTCACCTCCTGGCGCGATGACAGCTATGGCGGCGACAGCAATGAGGATGG
>CAZPMV010000319.1:0-2574 GCA_964587335.1 uncultured Anaerolineales bacterium | reverse complement strand
GCAGCGGCATCGTCTGGGTGTTCGGTGAGTATTATGGGAACCTCGTGGTCAATGCCGGTGCCACTCTCACCATCGAGCCGGGCACGGTGATCAAGAGTGGGCCCCTGGGTTACGGGCTGACAGTGCAAGGTACGCTGGATGCTCAGGGGACCGAGGGAGCCCCCATCGTCTTCACCTCCTGGCGCGATGACAGCTATGGCGGCGACAGCAATGAGGATGGCGCCGACACCAGCCCCCAACCGGGAGACTGGTATGGGCTGGTGGTGGAGTCCAGCAGCAGCAGCGGTTCCACCCTGAACCATGTGGTCATCCGCTATGCCAGCACCGGCCTGGCGTTGGACAACACCTCTGTTTCCGTCGGCCACAGCACCATCGAGCATTCCTCCGCTACCGGTCTGACCATCACTGGTTCCTCAACCGCCGCAGCCCAGAGTGGAAGCACGATGGAAGCTCTGGCTCCCGCTGCCACCAATGTCACCGTCAGCGATACCACGCTGAGAGACAACGGAGGTCATAGTGGTGGTTATGGTCTGGGTTGCGGCAACAACGTCAACCTCACGCTGACCAACCTGACGGTGACGAACAACGCCGACGGTGGTATCTGGTGCTCTGACTACGGCAGCTTCAGCCTGACCAACAGCACCATCAGCGGTAACGGGTACACTGGTGTATCTGTCGAGTGGGAGCGTCCCACCACCATCGCCAACACCACTATCAGTGACAACACCGGCTACGCCGTGCACATGAGCTTCAGTGGTCTGAGCGGGTTCACTGGCAATACCGTCTCCGGCAACGGACACACCAACGGCATTGAGCTGTACGGCGGCCACCTGGATGGCCAAGGTACCCTTAGCAGCGGCATCGTCTGGGTGTTCGGTGAGTATTATGGGAACCTCGTGGTCAATGCAAGCGCTACCCTCACCGTACAACAAGGCACAGTCATCAAGGGGTGTGCTCCCTGGTCGAGTTGTGGGCTGACGGTGCGGGGTACCCTTGATGCCCAGGGGGCGGCTGCGTCGCCTATCGTCTTCACCTCGTATCGCGACGACAGCTACGGTGGTGACACCAACGAGGATGGGGCTGACACCAGTCCCCAACCCGGCGATTGGTATGGGTTGCAGGTTGTGCAGACCGGCGTAGCAACGATACGGCATGCGATAATCAGCTACGCGACATACGCGACATACACAACTAACGGTCAAGTATCAATACGCCAGTCTCAAATCTTTGGCAGCGCTTCGTACGGTGTCTACAATGAGACCCAGGTCAATATTGTAGATGCGGAGGACAACTGGTGGGGTGACGACTCCGGCCCCGCGCCCTACGGCTCTGGCAACGGCATCAACTACCGCACCTACACCTGCGGCACGCCGCCCGCTACCTGCTACGACTACGGCGCGTACGTGGATGCGGTGCCGTGGCTGGGCCAGCAAGTGTCGCAGACCCAGGACCAGGCCGGCGGTGCGCTGCCGCCTCCGCCCTCGCCCGAGCAGTCGCCCGCCACGTCGCCGGCGGTCAACGCGCCCGGCGTGCCCTACATCATCCGCGTCCAGTCGAACCACGGCAACTCGTTTGTCGCGGGTTTCAACACGCCTGTCACCTACGATATGCTGGTGGACTGGAACGGCAGCGACGCGGGCAATGGCTCGCCCGGCACGGTGCGCTTCACCCTCAACGGCGTCGGCCAGACCGTAGCAGGCGGCGCGTCCGGCGCCTCGAAGACCTACTTCGTGGGCAGCGACCTGAAGATCGGGCAAAACACGCTGCAAGTCGTGGCGTACAGCACGACCGGTGTGGCCTCGCAGCCGGTTGTTACCACCGCCTACGTGAGCGACCAGCCAACAGGCACCGATCCCGGCGATCCCGGCTCCGCCGACCCCGTCGGAGATGGGATCAAGTACCGGATCCGCATTATCGTGCCGGAGCCACCTCTGGACTTCCAGGCCGACCTCACCGGCTTCCCTCTGAACCAGGTACCATGGATTGGAGGCAGCAAGTTCGGCATTCCTCCCAGCCAGGTGCGTTTCGAAGCGACCGTGCGCAACAACAACACAGGAAGCTTCAAGGGCCAGGGCCGCTTGGGATTCGACGTCGGCGGACGCCAGATTTTCGGCACCCTCACCGGCGAGGGGGATGTGCTGCTGAAACCCGACGGCGGCCTGCAGATCACCAAGGGCACGGTCGGCGCGGGCGTGGCAGGCGAGATCGAGGTCCGCAAGCCGATTCTGGAGGTCATCCCTGCCGTCGCAAACCTGACCAACAAGCCCGTCATTGGCCCACTGATCAAAAAGATGGTAGACCGGCTTTATTTCAAGGGCAAGGTCAGCCCCGAGGCGCAGTTGGCCGCGGGCTTCACCAACGCCAGCAGCTTCCGGCTTGACAGCGGCAAGCTTTCCGGCGGCGGCCGGCTTCAAGTCGCGCTGGGCGCCGACGTCTGGACGGACAAGCCGTCGGTGGAAGGCTACGGCGGGGGCAGGGCCGTGTTGACCGGCGCCATCCCTGCCCCGTACTTCCGTGGGGCCGAAGGGGACGTATTCGTCGGAGCCAAGTTCAAAGCCTGGCGCTTCGAGGCCA
>CAZPMV010000318.1:0-3898 GCA_964587335.1 uncultured Anaerolineales bacterium | reverse complement strand
ACCGTTCGCAGCCTGCGAGGATGCGGTCTGCACCAGGCTCAGCTGCATCGCATGAGGAGAGTGCCGTGGCGCAGGAACCCATACTCATTCACCTACCTGACAGCCACAGCTTCACCGTCGACCCGCCGTCATCGCCGGACATCATCGCCCACTCGCTGGACTCCGAGGTCCGGCGCATCATGACTGAGCGCGGCTAGTGCTTGCAGCGCCCGCGCGACGAGTGGCCGGGCGAGAAGGATAGCCGCGGCCTGATAGGCGAAGGGGCGGGCAAGGGACACCTGTGGACACATAGCGCCACCAGGCGATGAAGCAGCTGGGGAGCGTGCCTTTCGAGAGCTCGATGGCTTTCGAAAAAGGGGCAGATACGTCACCCGTTGCCGGCGTGAGCGTGAGAACGCTGACTTTCCGAGGGTCGGTTCATCGGCAACCGCACGTCGTTGCTATGGCAAGCGCCTACTGCTCCGGCGGCCAGACAAAGGGATCGAATTCAAGATCTCCGGGATCCACCACTTGGTAGTGCCGGATTGTCTCGGTTTGGATGATTGTGTGGTCCTGAGTCGCAAATCTACGGATCCTGCCAATCGGGAGATACGTTTGACGATCAATGTAGAGAGTGACCGCATCCATCGTGCTCAAGACGGGCTCGACGACCCAAGGCCCAAAGGGCACATCAGAGGAAACCGTGACGCTTGGGCTTTCTTCGAGGTAGGTCAGGCAGTAGACAGCATGGGCGTTGAATCGGTCCTCGCGGAACTCGATCTCCTCAGCATTGGCCTGCACGCGTTCGATCCATTCCCTGAGGCTTTCAGTCTCATAACGAGCGGCAGGGCCAGGATCGTCAGTACTGAACGCCTCAAGGGTCAGGCATTCCTCCAGCTCGGGCACGCTGGGAAACGCGGTGTCAAGGCCGAGGTAGCAGAAGACTGAGGATGGACGGTAGTACACCTGATACAATGCATGGCTCAATTCGGCATCATCAGCGTCGTAGCCGGTGCATGCAGCCTCAGCTATGGTGAGGCGACCATCGGGCGAAACGTCGACACGGTACCAACTCTCGATGATGTGGTGAGCAATCCCAGCCGTGTGGCCTGCTCGCACTTCTTCGGACACTTCGACGTCTAATACGATAAGTTCGATCTGGTCTGGCGCTACAGCCACAGCGTCAGCGGCGCGAGCCAGCACTTGAGCGGCGGAGGGGGTTCTGGGGTTCCAAAACAGAACCAGAGCAAGAGCGAGGAGCAGTGTCGCTGCAACAGCGGCGAGCGACCAGAGGCTGCGGGATTGAGCGGCGCGCTTCCTCGGCCAAGACAGCAACAGCTCGCGACGCAGCCGCTGTGCGAACTCTGGCGATGGATCCAGCGCTGCCAAGGTGGCTAGCTCACTGGCCAGAGACAACAGTGGATCGCTGCCCGGCGGCGTCTGTCCGGCTAGCAGGCTGTCCACCTGTTCAGAGTATGCTTCGGCGATCAGTCTTCTAGGCATAGGTGTTTGTCCTCCTGGATGTGGCGCCAGGCACTTGATCGTCTTCTAGATAAGCGCGCAGTTTGCGCACCGCCCGGTATAGGATGACGGCCACGTTACTCTCGCTGACGCCAACGATGGGGGCAATAGCCCGGTTCGTCAGCCCACTCCCGAACTTGAGCGCAATGATGTGCTGCTCGCGGCGGGAGAGCCTTCGTATGCCAGCGCGAATGAGCGCCCAGCGCTCGGTATGAAGCACCATATCCTCGGGCAGGGCATCCGTGGATGGTTCCCCTTCCGCCTTGTCCAGGGGCACTTCCAGCCGGCGGCCTTCGCGGCGGTAGTGCGAGACGACCGCATTGCGGGAGATGCGAAATACCCACGCGGCGACAGAATCGGGTTTGCGCCGCCTGCTCCAGGCGCGCAGGGCCTTCTCGAAAACGGTCGCTGTCAGATCCTCGGCTGTCGGCGTATCCGCCACGCGATAGCGGACGAAGCGATAGACCTGGGACAGGAACTCATCGTAGAAAGCCGCGTAGTCAAGCTCAGCGCTGTCAGGGACCATAAGTCCTCTCAAGATCGTGCAAGGGTTCCCCCTATCAGTACAGACGCACAACCGGGCTGAGTATTACAGGCATAGAAGCAGCAGATGGCCGTTCTGTCAAGATGCCCCCCTTGCTGTGCAACGCTCGACGAGTTTGCGCCGTCCCTGCTCATGGCTGTTAACGGACCTCTTCGCCTTTGTCATGATCTCCTCCCTATTGAGTGAACATTGAAATAGCGGTGCGCTGCATTGCCTCACGAGGCAGAGTACTGTACAGGGAGAACAACGTTGGCCCATCCTCCCACTGGAGGGTATTCTGTCGCGGTCCGGTCGATCCCCATGCGGCTGGGTGTCCTTCCAGGTCCACGCACTCTAGCTCGCCTGGATAGGTGCTATAGATATCGTCCCTCTCCAACAGAGACAGCATCGACAGGTATAGCAGATCGACGCCCTGGCCCATGTCCTCCCGACGATAACCGATGGTGACCTCTACTGGACCCCTGAGGGTTACACCTTCCAATCGGAACCCTGAAGGTAGGTAGTTCGGCTCGCGGATGGCTATGTCGGCATGCTCCTGCGCCTCTGCGATGGTGGCGTACCACCTGGCATCACAGGGCGGGCGCTCCGTAGCCCAGTATGGCCGCGTCTGATCGACCCGCACCCGATCCAATCTGATGATCTTCGCATCCTGGAGAGATCGAAGGACCGTGCCTCGAGCTTGGGGGGAGGCAGCGAAGATGAAGACGACGGCCCAGACAGTGACCACCACGCTAGCCAGCAGAATCCGGCCTGTGCTTCCCAGATTCGCCAGCAGGGCGAGGGGTCGAGATCGCACACTCGTGCCCTTCTGCGGCCCAGCTTTGGCACAGTATTGCGCCTGCCACTGCTGACGCAGATCTGTTTTCAGCCGACGCCGGAAACGGTGTCCTGGGCTCCCGCCCAGCTCGGTCAGCCAGGCGGCGATGGTCATCATCTCCCCCAGTTCAGAGGGCACCTCCTCCAGATCCTCCATGACCTGGTCCAGGAACTGCAAGAACAGATGGACGGTTTCCTCTTCCTTCATGACGATGCTCCGGTAGCAAAATGATGACAACGCGATAGCGATAGTATGATGACCGAGATCACTTGCAGTCACGTCCTTTCAGTTGGTCTCTGAGCTTGCGGACAGTGCGATACAGAAGCGTCCCAACATTGGACTCGCTGAGGTCCGTGATCTGAGCTATGCGCCGATTGGTCAGGCGAGCGCCGAACTTGAGAGCGATCAGCTCCTGCTCACGCTCAGGCAGGGAGCGGACGCAGCGCTCCAGCGTATCTCGTTGCTCGCGATCAAGCAGTTCTCGCTCAGGGGTCGTCGGGTCTGGCAGCGGCGGCAACTCCTGTAGGCTCACGGATGTCCCCTGTTTGCGATGCCGTCTGGTGTCCTCGGCCAGCACCCGGCGAGCGATGCCAAAGAGCCAAGCTTCGAGGCTGCCCCGCTCCGGACAATAGGTGTGCAGTCCTCGGAGCGCTTTCTCGAACACCGCGGAGGTCAAGTCCTCACACTGCTGCCGATTTCCTAACCGAGAGAAGAAGTAGCGATAGACGCAGGGCATGTGTCTGTGGTAGACCTGCGCGAAGCTCTCCCAGTCAACCGGTAGGGTCTCGGTATGCACTCTGCTCTCCTGCGAAGAGGTCATGATGATGTGGTCAAGAAGCAGGTCCCTGCATCCTCGTGTCCTTCTCCATAGAAGGACGTCGATATCGCGGCAATGTCTCAGGTGCATCCCGTATCTGGTCTAGCTTACACAGTCGTTCCCCCGGCGCCGAACACCCTTCTATAATACTATACGTGATTTTGGCGAAAGTGTCACACACGGGTTTGCACGGAACATGCACCTGAAGCCGTGTCATCAC
>CAZPMV010000317.1:0-3901 GCA_964587335.1 uncultured Anaerolineales bacterium | reverse complement strand
CGTGGTAGTCGTGGTGAACAAGTGGGACCTGGTGGAGAAGGATACCTACACCATGATGAACATGACACGAGAGGTGCGCTGGGCACTACGCTTCATGGATTACGTGCCCGTGCTGTTCATCTCGGCCCTGACACGTCGAAGGGTTTACAAGGTGCTCCCCATGGCGTTGCGGGTCCAGGCCGAGCGGCAGGTGCGCATCCCCACGGGTAAGTTGAATCGGCTGGTGCGCGATGCAGTAGCGCGCCATGCGCCGCCTTCGAAAGGGGGCAAGCGGCTCCGGTTCTTCTATGCCACCCAGGCGGAGGTGGATCCGCCTACCTTCGTGTTGTTTGTAAACGATCCGGAGTTGGTGCATTTCAGCTACGAACGCTACCTGGAGAACCGTTTGAGAGAACACCACGCTTTTGAGGGCACGCCATTGCGCATGGTCTTTCGAGCGCGCAGCGAGGGATAGGGGGGTAGGGAGGAGGGCGATCGGTGAGACGTGAGGGGCAGGGCGTGCCGCTGGCATTGTCGAGTGGTTCGCTGTACACGTATGGGCTGGCGCGCGTCTTTGAATTGGCAAAGTGGGCCGGTTTCGACGGCATAGAGGTGCTAGTTGACCAACGTTGGGACACGCGTCATGGGCACTACCTGCGGCGCCTGCAGGAAGAACACGGCTTGCCGGTGGTCAGCTTGCACACCCCTTTCTCGGGGAAGCAAGTTGACGGTTGGGAGCGAGACGAGATCACTCGGCTGAAACACACGGTTGCTCTGGCTGAGGAACTCGAGGCGCGTACGGTGGTGGTACATCCACCACTACGGTGGCACTGGATGACCGTGTTGACGACTGGCGGCAAGAAGTGGCGCATACCGCTGTTCCTGCGAAACGGCCAGGATCATCTGCGTTGGCTCCTGGAGGAACTGGCAGACTTCCAGACGAGTACACCGGTGACCATCGCCGTTGAGAACATGCCCATCAAGCGTTGGGGCCGGTGGCGGCTCAGGCACTTCTCGTTGAGTGATCTGACATCTCTGGAGCGTTTTCCAAATCTGACGCTGGACACCACTCATCTGGGCACCTGGGGATGGGACGTCCTCGAGGTGTATGAGCGGCTCAAGGCACGCGTTGTGCATGTGCACGTCTCGGACTACAACGCGCAGGAGCCGAGGAAGGAACACAGGCTGCCGGGGGAGGGTAGCCTGCCGCTGGCCGAGTTGCTGCGCAGGCTTGTTTCGGATGACTTCGCCGGTGTGGTGACGATAGAGCTCGATCCAGGTCCGCTGGAGGCAGGTGACGAGGCGGCAGTGCGAGCGCATCTGAGGAACATCTGCGATCTCTGCTGGCAGCAAGGCGTTGGGCTACGGCCCTTCGCATAGTCACTCCTAAGGGTAGCTATGCCCTCTACCGGATCATCTTGGAAGGGGGGAGGGTGGGGGGGCTTCGTCTTCGAGGGCAGGGTAGCGTCTCGGAGTCCCGACCTTGTTCGGGTTCATCATCCCCAACAAGCTAGCGACTGGACAAGTCTTCCCTCCTGCTCCCGCTGGATTGCCAAGGCCAGCGGTTTTGACTAGCGGCCGTGGCCGTTCGCTGAGAGTAGCACAGGGAATCCCAACCCGTTTGCATAGAGCCTGGGGCATCAAGGAATTCACACCAGCTCAGGTGCGACGCACATGGGTTATGCATCAGGCTGTTCTGAAGTGCCATTCGGTCAAGCAAACGGTCGAATATGAAGCGGAGTCAGTGCGGTGCAGCTTTCGACCGGGTAGTTGAAAAGGCTGACTTCGCATAGTCACTACACCAGGTCGGCGTCTCTGCCGACTGGTTTCCTGAAGGTTTGCTAGACTATGCGAAGCGACTGGCTGGTGGGAGAGAGACCATGCAAAACAACCCGTGGCTGCGGAAGTACTGGCTAGAGGGCTTGCTGATTCTGCCACTCCTGGTGGCAATGGCCTACTTCGCCTGGATCGGCTACGGACTGCTGCCAAAGCCACCTACGCCTGAGCCACGTGTTTTCAGCGGGGACAGGGCCCATGCCCACGTGCTTGCCCAAACAGACCTTGGCCCTCGGCCATCCGGCTCTGAGGCCGCAGCAGAGTTGCGCCAGTACATCATGACCGAACTGGCTGCCCAAGGCTGGTCAGTGATCACGCAAACCTTCACATACGAGAACACCGAGGTGACCAACATCATTGGCCGGGCAGGTGATGGGGCCATAGCTCTTGTCGGCGCGCACTATGACACTCGCCGCCAGGCAGATGCCGATCCGGACCCTGAGAAACGAGAAGAACTAGTGCTCGGAGCCAACGACGGCGCCAGCGGCGTGGCTGTGCTTCTGGAATTGGC
This sequence comes from uncultured Anaerolineales bacterium, assembly GCA_964587335.1. GTDB lineage: Bacteria > Chloroflexota > Anaerolineae > UBA3071 > UBA3071 > UBA3071. The sequence goes on along the minus strand of CAZPMV010000317.1, from coordinate 1,575 downwards.
CTACGCTCTAGACCTGGACAAGTTGCAGCACCAGGTATGGCTGGTTTTCTTCGACGCGGAGGACAACGGGCGGCTTGACGGTTGGGACTGGGCCGTTGGCTCAACTCACATGGCCCAGGAATGGGCTGAGGGGAAAGCTCCTGGCACTGCGACAGCTCAAGCTGGCAAGGCCACTCCCACACCAGTCCCGTTGCCCCAGTTCCTGGTTCTGGTCGACATGATCGGTGACGCTGACCAACAGATCTACATGGAGCGCAATTCCAGCCCCCAGCTAACGCAGGCACTCTGGACGCTAGCTGCTGACCTGGGTTACGGCGATGTCTTCATCCCAGAATACAAATGGTCATTGACCGATGATCACACGCCGTTTCTGGCCGAGGGCATCGACGCAGTAGACATCATTGACTTCGACTACCCCTTCTGGCACACTACTGAGGACACGCCGGACAAAGTGTCGGCCGAGAGCCTGGAGCGAGTGGGACGAGTGCTAGAGACGTTCCTGGAAGAAGAAGCAAGGTAACCACCAATCTGCCGGCCTGTTAATAGAAAAGGAGATCACCATCGCTAGACAAGACACGATCCCCACGACGCCCCCTGTGGAGCGGGCACTGCTCGTGGCAGCACGACTCAAGCGGTCTCGCGACGGGCAGCTTGCCTGGCAAATGCAGGACTCCCTGGACGAATTGGCTCAACTGGCCTGGACAGCCAACGTGGAAGTCGTAGGCCGCGCGACGCAGCAACTCGATCGCATCAACCCCTCGACCTTCGTCGGCAAGGGAAAGCTGGAGGAACTTCAGGAACTGCGAGAGGATCTGGACTACAATGTCGTCATCTTTGATGATGAACTATCCCCGCGGCAGCAGCGTGAACTGGAGAAGGCACTCGGCGACAGCGTCAAAGTGCTCGATCGCACCGCACTGATCCTAGACATCTTCGCTCGCCACGCCCACACGCGGGAAGGTGCGCTGCAGGTCGAGTTGGCTCAATACCAATACCGCCTGCCACGGCTGACTCGCGCCTGGACACACCTGGCCCGACAAGCCGGCGGCGCGGCAGGTCGCGGTGGTACGGGCGGCGTTGGCCTGCGCGGCCCCGGCGAGACGCAGCTCGAGGTAGACCAGCGAGCAATCCGCAGGCGCATCGCCCATCTGCAGCGGGAACTGGAAGACGTCCGTGCCCACCGGCGTCAGCACCGACGGCGACGCCAGCGCGAGGCCATCCCAGTCGTCGCCCTGGTGGGCTACACCAACGCCGGCAAGTCTACGCTCCTCAACGCCTTCGCTGGCTCCAATGTGCTGGTAGAAGACAAGCTCTTCGCTACCCTAGACCCCACGACGCGGCGGGTGGCGGTGCCTGGCGGCAGGGAGGTACTCTTCACTGACACCGTAGGCTTCATCCAGAAGCTACCCACAATGGTGGTAGCTGCCTTCCGCGCCACCCTGGAAGAGATCAACGAGGCTGACCTGCTCCTACACGTGGTGGACATAACTCATCCACACGCCTTACAGCAAAGCCTTACAGTAGGGGAGGTGCTCAGCGATTTGGGAGCCACTGGGCAACCGATCATCGTGGCCC
>CAZPMV010000316.1:2811-3903 GCA_964587335.1 uncultured Anaerolineales bacterium | reverse complement strand
TCCCTCTCAACTGCAGTCGCCTGCCGAGGGAGCGGACTATATCGTCATCACCCACACCGATTTCCGCGACGCGGTGCTGCCCCTGGCTGCCCACCGTGCCGCGCAGGGGCTGCGGGCGCAGGTCGTGGACGTGCAGGATGTCTACGACGAATTTGGCTATGGGCTGATGTCGGCGGAGGCGATCCGCGACTTTCTGGCCTACGCCTATGATCGCTGGCCGGGGGCCGCGCCCAGCTACGCGTTGCTGGTGGGCGATGGCACCTACGATTTCCGCCACTACCTGACCAACAGTGGGCCGACCTACCTTCCGCCGTACCTGGAGTTCGTGGACCCTGGCCTGGGCGAGGCGGCGGCGGACAACCGCTTCGGTTGCGTGGTCGGTGACGATTTCCTTCCCGATTTGAGCGTGGGGCGATTGCCTGCCAACACGCCCGCCGAAGCGGAGGTGATGGTCAACAAGATCCTGGGCTACGAGACCAGCCCGGCGGCCGGGGACTGGAACCGTAACGTTCTCTTCGTCACCGATGACCTGGAGGGAGGAGGCGGCAACTTCTATACCCTCTCCGATGCCATCGCCGACGGCTACGCCGACCCGCCCACCAACACCGTCAAGTTCCTGCCGGCGCCCTACGTACCGCAGAAGATCTACCTGGGGCAAACCTGTCCCGATGAAGAGCCATCGGTCGTCTGCCGGCAGCAGATCGTGGACACGATCAACACGACTGGAGCACTGCTGGTCAACTTCATTGGTCATTCCACCAAGTTCTATTGGGCGAGGGAGCGACTGATGGACTACGGGGCGCTTGTGGGTCTGACAAATGGCGACAAGTTGTTCATCTCGCTGCCGATGACTTGTCTGGAGGGCTATTTCCACGAAGCGCAAATCGGCGTTCACTCTTTCGGCGAGATGAACGTGCGCCTGGCCGGCGGCGGTGCGGTAGCCAGTTGGTCTCCCAGCGGTCTGGGGGTGGCCACAGGACACGACATGCTGGAGCGTGGATTCTTCCTTGCCCTGTTCCGCGACGGGGTGCAGGAGCTAGGACCGGCCACCAACCAGGCCAAGCTGTATCTATTGGCCAATTCGCCGCCGGG
>CAZPMV010000316.1:0-2711 GCA_964587335.1 uncultured Anaerolineales bacterium | reverse complement strand
TCGGAGGGAGTTGAACTCCCGACCTCGGCAGCAGGGCTGCCATAGACCCGGAACGTATCCAATGCTCATCGGTTTCATCCACCAAGGAGGCAAGATAATGAAAGAGCGTTTAGCATCCCGAATGGTGCGTTTGCTGACGGTGCTTTGTTTGTGCGGCCCGTTGCTGGCCCCGGCTGGCGCTGCTGTGGCTGCGCCGGAAGCACCGGCCGGCCCTGTATTGTCTCCGTTGGGCGAGTCCACGCTCGGTGACTTGGTCTGGCACGATTCCAACGTGGACGGGTTGCAGAACGATGACTCCCCACCCGTGTGGTCGGGCATCAACGGTGTGGTGGTTAATCTGTACCTGTCCGATGGTGATGTCCTCTTCGAGCCAGGAACAGGCGACACCTTCACCGCCACGCTGACCACTGCCGTTAACCTGGACCCTCCGTTGAACTCTGGCTGGTACGACTTCCCCGCCACAGGCAATACGCAGTACTGGGTCGAGATCGCCGCCAGCAACTTCCTCCCCGCTGGGCCATTGGAGAACTACGTCTACACAGGCGACCTGGCCTTTCCCGTTCAGCCCTACACTGGGCCACAGCCCCGGCGGGTCGACCTGGTGGGCACCATCGTGGATCACAACAACGCTGACTTCGGCTATGCCTTGGCGGGCATTGAAATCGTGAAGGTAGCCGACGGTACGCCGGATGGGGACACGAAGTTCATCCAGGCCAGCGATACGGTGACCTATACCTACAGGTACACCAACACCGGCGAGACATACCTGGATACGGTCACCATCACCGACGACCTGGGCACAGCCACTCCAGTCGACGATGTTCAGATCTGCACCCACACTGGCCTATTAGCGCCGGCCGCGTCGGGGCAGTGTGAGTGGAGTGACAGTGTGGACAGCAACCGCACTAACATCGCCACCATAGTGGGCAATCCCACCGATAGCCTGGGCACCGATCTGCCTGGTGACAACGCCACCGACAGCGACGACGCCGTGGTGGTTCTCGAGGCGCCCTGCCTGGAGGTGTCCAAGGACCTGGAAGACCCGATAGGCGGCGTGACAGTCGTCTCGGAGACCATCACCTATACCATATGGATCACCAACTGCGGCACGACTACTGTGACCCATGTGCCGCTGTACGACTACTTCTGCCCCGCCTGCATGGAGTTCACTTCCTGGAGCATCCCACCGACGAACGTGGATGACCTGCTGGGCACCGTGTACTGGGAAGACGTGCTCAGCCCCACGGTGGGCGGGCCTGACATCCTGCTGCCTACCGAGGGGTTCTCAGTGACCGTGGATTTCCACGCCGTGATCAGCGACACCATGTATTGGAAGGATAAGTGGCATGACTACGCCCTGAGCGGCATGCCCGACTTCGACCAGAAGCAGGACAATTGGGGCGGACCGAACCCGCAGACGGCTCTGTGGCAGTGGACCTACTGCGGTCCTGTGGCGGCGGCCAACTCCATCTGGTGGTTCGACAGCAAGTTCGAGGATCCCAACTCGCCCCCGCCGCCTGCGGTCAATGACAGTTACAGTCTGGTGACGCCCTACGGGGCCTGGGACGACCACGATCCCGCCAACGTGCAGCCGCTGGTGAACACGCTGGCCGGCCTGATGGGCACGTTACCACCACAGCCGCCAGGTGGGCCGGGTGGCACCAACGTCCACGCCTTGGCGGCGGGCGTCGCCCAGTACATCACGAACACGGTGGGTACTGGTCAGTACACGGTGATCGATGTCCCCGCGCCGGATTTCGCCTTTATTGAGGACGAGGTGCGCCGCAGCGAGGACGTGATCCTGCTGCTGGGCTTCTGGCAGGATAACGGTGCTGGGTACGAGCGCGTGGGCGGCCACTATGTGACGGTGGCAGGCGTGGATTCGGAGAACTTCTTGCTGGCGCTGAGCGATCCTTACCGCAACAACGCCGCAGGACCGACGCCGTGGTGGCCGGGCGGGCCGGGGCGCGTGCGGCCCAATCCGCATGATCATCCACCGTTCCCAGTGGGACCGCCTGCTGAGGACACCGTGCACAACGACTCCTGGTTCACCTCTCATGATGTCTATGTGGTGGCGGTGAGCCCCACGCCAGGTGGACCCTGGGGTCTGCCGGACTACGCCGTGACGTTGACGTGCGATGAGATCAGCAACTTCGTTGGACAGAACGTGGGCGACATCCCCAATACGCTGGACCAGTGCCTGCTGGGAGTACCCATTTTCACCGAGATCGAATACGTGGTAGCCGTCTCGCCCACTTTCGAGGAGACTATCCCTTGCCAGCCGGTGAACAACGTGGCGGTGATCAGCGGAGCGGAGGATGAGCACGGCTTCGAGATACCGGAGGTGCAGGACAACGAAACGATCACCATCACTCAGGCTAGCATCGCCATTGACAAGGTACCGGACAATCAGCAGATAGTGAGTGGTGGGACGGCGAACTGGACGATCTACGTGACGAACACAGGCAACGTGGATCTGACCAATGTGGCGGTGACAGATGTCTTGGCGCCGAACTGCAACAACACCATTGGCGCGCTGGCGGTGGGTGCGAGCACGAGCTACGCCTGCTCGCTGAGTCCCGTGACGGCAGACTTCACCAACGTGGCGGTGGTGACGGGTGATCCGCCGGTGGGGCCGCCGGTGACGGATAACGACGACGCCGATGTGGATGTGATCAATCCGGACATCGCCATTGACAAGGTGCCGGACA
>CAZPMV010000315.1:0-3913 GCA_964587335.1 uncultured Anaerolineales bacterium | reverse complement strand
GAGGAAGACCCGGTCCAGCAGCTTGCCCTCCCAGGTGATGGAATCAGCGATCCCGCGATGGGGATAGCCCTCGACGCCGCTCAGCTCCGCACCTTTCTCGCTGGAGCCCACGTAGGTGATGGTTGTGCCGGGGATTGTCTCGCCTCGCTTCACGTTGTAGGTCGTGGGCAGCTTGTAGAGCGCTGGCGACTCTTCGGGGAAGGGCATGGCGACCGGCTGGGTCCCTTCCAGGGCCAGGCGAGCCGTGCCCGCGGCGTGCAGCTTCTCCTCGGTGAACCACACGATGCGCTGGTTGAGGTTCAGCGTGACGCCGGGGAGGGGATGCCCGTCCCAATCGAGCGAATCGCCCTTCTTCTTCACTGCTTGCTGCCCTCCGATGAGCACCTCGGCTCCCTGGTCGGTCAGCCCTACGTACTGAATGTCGGTGCCCGGCAGGAAATCCCCTGCGGGAATGCCCTGCTCCGTCGGCCCGGCGTAGACCAACTGGCCCTCTGGCTGGAGCTGCCAAGGCAAGCAGGAGATTGCGCTTGCTGCCAGGAGAGTCAGCAGGGGCAACCAAGCGAAGAATGATCGTCTGTTCATCGTCGCCCTCCTATGTCACTGCTGGGTGGTACCTTTGGATATTAGACTGCTGAATCGGTGAATTGGTTCCATCCTGACCTGACCTGACCCGACCGGTCTGACAGGTTCTCGCTTCACAGGTGTATGATAGGGTAAGGGGAGGCTTTTGTCAAAACCCGATTCTCATGAGCTTCTGACTCTTGGCGGTCATTTGTCGCCTTGAGAAGTTGTGTTATAATCCAGGCAGCAGACAGAGGGAGTGCGGGTTGTTTCTGTATCCCTCCTCTGTTTTGAACAAGGAGGCAACGTGAACAACAACAGACATGCACGTATCATGTGGTTGACTACCTTGGCTGTCGCCATTGGATTGGGTTGCCTGCTGCTGGCCGCCTGCGGACAGTCGCTGTCGTCACCCGTTCCTGCGCCCCCGGCGTCCCCCCCGCCGGAGGAGCTGCCTGCCGAGGAGTCGGACGTCGTCGCCGAGCTTTCACCCACCGTCGCTCCCGTCCCCTCTGGTGGTATCACCCTCACCTGGTGGACGCCGGAGTTTTTCTCGCCGTCTGCTGGCGATGCCAGCGGCGAGGTTCTGGCCCAGCAAATCGCGGGCTTCGTGACCATGCACCCCGATATCGGCGTGCAGCCCATCCTCAAAGCAGCCCACGGCAAGGGGGGGATTCTCGATTTCCTGCGCACCGCGCACGCCGCCGCACCTAGCGTCCTGCCCGATGTGATCACCATTGACGCCAGCGACCTGCCGGCTGCCGTGCAGAACGGGTTGCTGCAGCCGCTGGATGGCCTGCTGTCCGCTGAGTTGCGTGACGATCTCTTCCCCTTTGCGCTCAATGTCGGCCAGTTCGACAAGCAGTGGTACGCCGTGCAGTTCGAGGCCGATGTGCAGCATCTTGTGTACCGCACCGACAAGGTACAGCAGCCGCCCTCCACCTGGGACGAGTTGCTGTCGGGCAGGGGGACCTACATCTTCCCTGCTGCGGGGCGTGAGGAGTTGCTCAACGACGCGTCGCTGATCCAGTACCTGGGCGCAGGTGGGAAGTTCGACGAGACGACGCGCCAGCTATCGCTGGCGGAGCAGCCCCTGCGGGAGATGCTGACGTTCTACCAGCAGGGTGCTCAGCGGCGCCGCATCCCTCCCCAGGTTCTGACCTTCGCTAACGTGGAGGCCTGCTGGCAGGCCTATCTCTCGGGTGATGCAGAGATGACCAACGCGCTCGCCAGCCGCTACCTGGCGGAGCGTGACGCGCTGAGGGACAGCGGCTTTGCTGCCTTGCCCACCATGGACGGACAGGCAGTGACCATCAGCCGAGGCTGGGCCCTGGCCATCGTCACAACAGACGCAGTCCATCAGGCGGCAGCCGCTGAGTTTGTCGAATGGCTGCTGGCGCCCGAGCACAGCGCGGCATGGACGCAGGCGGCCGGATGGTTGCCCACGCGCCGTTCGGCCCTCGACGCCTGGGGCGCCGAGGATGAGTACGCTGCCTTCCTGGGCACGCAGCTTGAAGCGGCGACGTTTCACCCCAGCGGTGCAGGTTACGTGGAGACCGCTCGCTGGCTGCAGCAGGCCGTGCGCGACGTGCTGTCCGGCTCAGCATCACCTGAGGAAGCTGTAGAGCAGGCGTTGGAAGCGTCTGCTCCGTAGAAGTTGGCGTGGAAGGAGAAGCCTATGGACGAAGAACACCCCTGGCGGCAGCAGGCAGCGGAGATCATGACCGCGGCGCTGAACGGTGTGGACCCCGAGCAGGCCGTTCGACGCCACGTGCGTCGCGAGGGAAGGTGGCTGCACGTCGCCGAGCGACGCTATGACCTGAGTGGCTTCGAGCGGGTCTTCGTCGTCGGTGGTGGAAAGGCCGGCAGCCCTATGGCCATCGCCGTCGCCGAATTGCTGGGCGACCACTTGACAGCGGGCGTGGTGAACGTGAAACAGGGGCACAGCGCTTCCGTTCGGCTGGGCGCTCACGACGAAGCCCGGTGGCAGGTTACCTTCGGCTCGCGTCTCTCTCCGTTCGGTTCTCATAGCCTCCCCCTGCCCCCAGCGCTGGATATCATGGAGGCCGGCCATCCGCTGCCCGATGCGGCGGGGATGGCGGGGGCGCGGCGCATCTTCGGCCTGCTTGGCGGACTGACCGAGCGAGACTTGGTCATCTGCCTCATCTCCGGCGGTGGCTCAGCGTTGCTGCCGCTGCCGGCTCAGGGCATCACTCTGGATGACCTCCAGGCTCTCACCGACGTGCTGCTGCGCAGCGGAGCGACGATCAACGAGTTCAACAGCGTGCGCAAGCATTGTTCGCAGCTTAAGGGAGGACAGCTAGCGCGTCGCGCTGCGCCGGCCACTCTCGTCTGCCTCATCCTCTCCGATGTGGTGGGCAGTCCCCTGGACACCATCGCTTCTGGCCCCACCGTGCCTGACCCCACTACCTTCGCCGACGCCTACGGCGTGCTGGAACGCTACGCTGTCCTGGAGACTGTGCCGACCAGCGTCGTTGCTTTTCTGCGGCGTGGCATGGCTGGGGACGTCGTCGAGACGCCTAAGCAGGGCGAGGCCTGCTTCCAGCGGGTGCAGAATCTGATCATCGGCGATAATCGCATGGCCGCCCGCGCGGCGTTGGCGCAGGCGCAAGCGCTTGGCTTCCAATCGCAGATTCTCACGACCTACGCCGAGGGAGAGGCGCGAGAGGTGGCCAAAGTATGCGTGGCGCTGGCCAAGGAGATGGTGGACAGTGGCGCGCCGTTGGCGCCGCCGGCCTGCTTGATCCTGGGCGGCGAGACGACGGTCACCGTGCGCGGCGAGGGCAAAGGCGGCCGCAACCAGGAGTTGGCGCTGGCTGCGGCGATGGCCCTCGACGGCTGGGAACGGGTGATGATCATCAGCCTGGCCACCGATGGCACCGATGGTCCCACCGATGCGGCGGGCGCGGTGGCCACCGGCTCTACCCTCTCCAGAGCGCAGGCGCTGGGACTTGACGCTGCCGCGCACCTGACGAACAACGATTCCTACCCCTTCTTCGCCGCACTAGGCGACCTCATCTTCACTGGCCCCACGAACACCAACGTCAATGACTTGATACTGGTGCTTGCCGTGTGAGTTGAATGTCCCTCCTTCTCTACCTCTACCCTCCCTGGCTAGGGCATATTCGTTGAATCGATCGGTCTGGGCGATTTTCCAGGCTTCGTCAGCGGATGGAGCGGCTTGTCCTGAACGATGCTGAACTGCACGACTTGGTTGTTAAGCCAGAGCAATGCCGTTCGTTTGGCGTTCAGCTTGTTTGACACTGGCCGAAGTTCATCTTGACCTGGGAAAGGGCAAAGACGACGTAACGCTCCCCGCTTGCCATTTTCT
>CAZPMV010000314.1:0-3954 GCA_964587335.1 uncultured Anaerolineales bacterium | reverse complement strand
CCACCTGCATGCCACCTTCGGAAGGCACAACGATGAATCCGCTCTTCACTCTTAGCAGATCGCAGAGCGCTATGAGCACGTTCTGCAAGAAACGGCGCAGGTCACTGCTGGTCAACAGCCGCTTGTCCAACTCCTGAATCCAGGTGATTTCCTCCCGATCCTGACGGTAGATAATGCGGTCAATCCAAGGCTTGGCCAGCTTGATGAGAAGCTGCAAGAGGACAATTTCGCCCACCACAGCGAAGATGAGCACGGTATCCCGAGGCAAGCCCAGGATCTCTTCCACCCTAGGGATCACGAGCATGACCACGATGACGCAGATGCCGACGAATGGCCCTCGCAGCAAGTAGTGAATGAAGCTATGCTTCACCACCCGATCAGGCGTGAGCATCCCGTAATAGGCCACGCTGTAGGCCATGACCACCAACATGGCCGCGACGCCAAGGTTACCTGCCAGAGTGAGTATCAACACCGCCTCAGAGGAGATGAGCCCACCTGCATCGGAGACGATGAGATAGGGGAAAACGCCCAGGCCGGGAGCAGCGAATGAGATGGCAAGATAGGCCATGCGGCGTCGCGAAGCTGCCGTGAGACAGCGACGCCACGCCCTATAGAGATTCCAGGCCCCGTACAGCGCGGTTAGTACAAAGAAGAGCGTGAAGAACCAGAACAACGGGCCGGCCACCAGGTGGCTAACAGGTGGAGCGAAGTGTCCATCATACACCACCAGATCGGTGAAGGCCGCCAGGCCAAACAGCAGTGCACTCAGGAGATAGCTGGCGACGACGAAGTGGCGACGACGCACGGAGCGAGCGTTCGTCGTGCGCAGCAAAGCGTCGGAAAAGTGCAGATAGGCGGCGGGCACGAAAGCGATTCCCAGCCACTGAAAACGCAACCACATGTTGGCGGCAGTGGCTGTGGTCACCCTGGGCACGATGATGTCACCACCGTAAACGACAAGCACGCAGGACAACAGCGCGCAGAAGCCCCGCGCAGCCTCGCTGCGCAGGTTGTGGGTCAGCATGTAGATCAGTTCAGCAAAGGCCAGAATGACAATGGCTGCGGAGAGGATGAGGTTGCCAAACGAGAGGAAAGAAGCCCAGGCCATCATCATAGGTGTCATAACATGCCAACGTCCAAGTTGTCCCACAGCTACAGGGAGACCGTGCTTCCTCTCCCTCTACAGCACGCTACCAGCAAAGAAGATCGCAATATCCCGATTGGCGAAATACCGGTCGTTGAAGCCACAGAAGGCAAAACCAAGGTGCTGACAGAAAAGAACAGCAGGATGGTTCTTGCTCTGGAGAACAGACATCATCCGCCTCACCGACCGCTGCTGCCCCCACCGCGTCGCTTCCTGCACCAACGCGGTTCCCAGTCCATGCCGCCTGTACGAGCGATCAACCACCAGATTGTGCACCCATCCCAACTTGTGGTCTCGCTGCAAGCTCATATCCACGTAGCCACGTACCTGACCATCGAGTTCAGCGACCAGGACGCATCCCCCCTGCTCCCAACGACTCAATAGCTCCCATCCCAGAGGCGGATATGTGACCCGCGCCGGCCGCGGCAGGCGCACCTTGCGCAAGGCCACTGAGATGCCAGCCTCATCCTCCCGCTGCTCCAGTTGCCACACGCAGTCGGTCTCGTAGGAGCTATCCAGACCGATGCAGTCATGCAGGTCGTCTCGGAACGCAGAGCGTATGAACATCAATCCTCTTCGTCCAAGAACACGGGAAGATTGCCCAAGGCAATGATGCCCTCCCACTTCTCAGGGTCGTTGCCTTCCGTGAACACCGCCGCTTCAGCTACCACCATGCCCCCAGCTCTCTTCACCAGACGGCGCATCCCCTCCAGTGTGCTGCCGGTGCTGATCACATCGTCCACGATGATGACCCGCCCGCCATTAAGCAACGCTAGGTCCTTCTCGTCTAGCCACAGTGTCTGCGGCTTGCCGGTCGTGATGGAGACGACATCTTCGCCCAACGCCTCGCCCATGTACGGCTTCCGGCTCTTGCGGGCAACGACGTAGGGCAACCCTGTATCAACCGAAAGCTGATAGGCCAGCGGAAGGCTCTTCACCTCGGCGGTGATCAAGACATCGGCATCCAATGGCAACCGCTCTGCTAGTGCCCTCGAAGCCACCTGCACGATCTCACTGTCCCCCAGAATGTTGAAGATGGCAATACGCACGCCCGGCGCCACTTCGAAGAGGGGCAGGCGCCGCGTCAATCCGCCGATCTCAACGGCATAGGTCTCTCGCTTCGTGATCATACTAGCTGCGTCTCCTTGACAAATCAGTCAGATTGAGATAAGGTAGGTGCGCTCCAGCCAAAGCGTCATAGTTCCACACCAGAGCGAAAAGATTGTATCAGAACTGCCCATTCGTGTCAAACCTTGGAGGGACACCATGCCTCGAAGATTGCTGCGCCTAGCTAGCCTATTCATCCTGATCGGACTGCTGGCTCTAGGACTCACTGCCAGCGCTCGTGGGCAAGAAGGCAAAGAACCCCCTCAGTTCTTCGCCGTCCAAATCGCCGCGTCCACACGAGAACAGCGGACGGCCATCACCCGCCATGGCCTTGCCATCGATGCCGTCAGCGACAATGCGGCGATCGTCACCGTCAGCGAGGAGGAACTGCAGCGATTGCGAGAGCAAGGCTTCCACCTACTCGACGTTCGGCCTCTGCAATTCCCCATTGACGACGAGAACTATCACGACTTCGCCGAGATGGTGGCCGAGATCGAACAGGCCGCCGCTGACCATCCCCACATCGTGCAGCTCTCCGTCATCGGGGAGAGCATCGAGGGGCGTGACATCTACGCGGTGAAGATCAGCGACAACGTGACCAGCGACGAGGCAGAACCCGAAGTATTGCTATTCGCGCTGACCCACGCTCGCGAACACCTGACTACTGAGCAGGCTCTGGATCTCATCTCCTACTACAGCGACAACTACGGCCTCAGGGGCGACATCACCAACCTGGTCAACGAGCGGGAGATCTGGATCCTGCCCAACGTCAACCCCGATGGCGACGAATACGACCGCATTGGCAGCGGCTGGTACCGGAGTTGGCGCAAGAACCGGAAGGACAACGGCGACGGCAACTGGGGCGTAGACCTCAACCGCAACTACGGATACCACTGGGGTTACGACAACTACGGCTCAAGCCCCTTCACGGGGAGCCAAACCTACCGCGGCCCGGCCGCCTTCTCCGAACCGGAGACGCAGGCCATCCGCGACTTCGCCCTTGCCCATCCCGACCTGATGACCTCCATCAGTTTCCATACCTACAGCGAGCTGATCCTCTGGCCCTATGGCTACACATACGAGGACGTGCCTGCCGACATGGATCCGGACGACCATGCCACCTTCGTAGAGATGGGCCGGGCCATGGCCGCACTGAATGGCTACACCGCCCAGCAAGCCAGCGATCTCTATCCCACCAACGGCGACAGTGACGACTGGCTCTACGGTGAGCAAGGCATCTTCGCCTTCACCTTTGAACTGTATCCCCCCACCGCATACCCGGGGTTCTACCCGGACGATGTCGTGATCCCCGCCGAAACGGCGCGCAATCGCGGGGCGGTATCCTATCTCATAAGCGTGTCCGACAACCCACTCAAGGTCATCGGCCAGGGAGGAGATGTCACACAGCCATCGGTGGAGCTGGCAGCACCCACCGAGGGGGCGGAGATCAGCGGCATGGTAGAACTCAGCGCCACCGCCGACGATGACGTGGGCGTCACGCTGGTGGAATTCCTGGTGGACGGAGCGATCACCATCGGCCTGGACGCCACCGCACCATACACCATCACCTGGGACAGCAGCACCAGGCTGGGACAACACCTGCTCTCCGTCCGCGCCTACGATCACGGCCATAACGTCGCTATCTCGGCGCCGGTCGCCGTCACCGTAGTTGCTTCCGAAGCGACGCCCACGGCGACGCCAAC
>CAZPMV010000313.1:0-3963 GCA_964587335.1 uncultured Anaerolineales bacterium | reverse complement strand
GGCCGCGTTCACGTACTCCCGGCTGAAGAGCCAATAGGCTACTTCGCGGTTGTCGGTCCCCTCGCCCCGTACCAGGAAGCCGTAGTCGCTCGCCAGCAGTCCGGCGGGATCCAGATCAAACTCCACCCAACCCGGCGCATCGATCCAGGCCCAACCCACGGGGTCGCCGTGATCGCCCGTCGCCCCTGGCTCGTCCCAGGGTGAACCATTGGCTGTTTGCAGCCAGGTGACCTCCTCCTCCACCCAGCCCTTGTCCAGCGGATAGGCCGTCATGTAGAGGCGGTTGGTCCCGTTGGAGGCGAAGGGGCTGTATAGGCGCAGTTTAGCCCACACGATCTCGGCGCCTTCGGGCAGGCCGGTGAGGTCGAACTGCAGCAGCGCCGAGGTCACCCCCGGCTGTCGCACCCGCAGATGCTCATCCATCCCTTGATTGCCCGCTGCCCACTCGCTGATGGTGGCATCCTGGGTCGGAGATAGGGTCATCTCGTTCGCCGCCACGCTTGCGGCTTGCACCGGAGGCCCATCTAGTCCCCACCAGTAGCCAAAGTGGCAGAAGACCCAGTCCCAGTTGTCTACCACCGTGGCATCGCACATCTCCGCTGTAGTGGGTGTCCACCAGCCGCTGCCCGGCGCCGAGGCCTCCACGTGGTACGTCTCCGGATCCAGTACGTTGAAGCTGTACCAGCCGGAGGTGTTGGTAACGTAATGCAAAGGCGTACCAGACAACCACGTTGTGCTGGCCGTCGCCCCCTCAAGACCGGGTTCGCAGGTGGCGGGCGTCACGTCGGTTCCTCTGCAGGGCAGGTTAAGCGCGCCGTCGCCGTTGTCGTCGTGGAAGATGTAGCCGCCCACGCGGGCGATAGTCTCCAGGATGCGCAGCGTGGCCTGGCCCTCGAAGGTGAGTCCAGCAGTCTGCACGGTGGCCCTGTTGGTGGCCTCCTCGCAGGCATGGTTGGCGGTGAACTCCACCCACAGGGAAAGGGTTTCACCAGGGGCCAGCGCGCCCAGGTCGTTCCACTGCAAGAAGCCAGCCATGCCACCGTGTACATCAGGCGGGAACTCGGCCCGTCGAGACCTCAGGCACCAACCGTCGTACTCGTCCCGCAGGCCTATTGGGTCCACCGTGACCTCGCCGTCATTCTCGATGGTGATGAGGAAACGCACGATCTGGTCCACGGCAGCCAGCCCGCCCACAGGCAGCTCTAGCTCCTTGGTCACTTTGAGCGATCGGCGATGGTTGTTGAAAGTACATGTGACCGTTTGGCCGAGATTGAGGTGGATGGTCACACCGCCACTAATGGGGGTCGTATCGGCGCCCGTACAGACGATACGCTCGATCTCCCAATCCGCCCCGGGCATTATCTCGCTGACATCGTAGTCGCCAGGCACCAGGTCAGCAAACGCGCGGCTGCCGTTGTCGTCCAGGGTGAAGTCCCCCAGGTCGCCAGCGAACTGGAAGCCAGTGCCACCGTCAGGGTCGGTCTCCTTGACGATGGTGACGACGGTCGGCGGCGCCCTCCAGATCTCAGCTCCCTGGAATGGGTTTGCCATCCCGACGAAGAGTGGGTTGGTACGAACCAGATTCCTCACGCCATAGTTGTTGGAATTACCAAAGCCCGTCAGAGTCACTGGTTCCCAATAGTCACCATCCTCGCTCTTCCACAGATCACCTCCAGCGAACCCATCGTAGAGTATCTGCTGCACTTCATCCCAATCGACAAGGTCTGGATCGCCGACGTCAAGGGCTTCCAGAAGCCGGCGGTATGGCTCCAGGTACGCTTCGCTCACTCCGTGTGCTTCAAGCAGACCAATGATCTGTTCAAGAGCGAAAACCATGTGCCCCAATTGCTCATCAGTCAAGTCAACCAACGCCGCGAAGTCAGGCGCTGGCAAGACACGCAGGAATGTGGTAGCGTCGAAAGTCCCCAGGTAGAGAACACCGCCGTCCTCCACCAGGGACCAGCAGTATAGGTTCAGGAAGTTGCCAAAGCCGCCTGGCCACCCGCTCGCAGGCAACCTGAACTGCGCACCACCAGGGGGCGGCATGCGAGGGATGTATTCCCCTATGAGCAGTTCCCAACTGTCGTCGGACCTGATACGCAGAAGCTCAAAGCCCTTGGGAACCGCAAGCTCCCCGCTGAGGACCTTGATAGGCCAGCTCATCGTGCCCAAATAGAGATGATTCTTGAACACGGTCATGGTCCCAGCCCAGTAGTTCATCATGTCCCCGGCGCCATGACTGATAATGCGCGTCCACCCGCCCAGAACAGGGCCAGCAGGGCTCCGTGCGTTGCTCCTGAACGCCTGGAAGCCTGTGATGAAGTTCTGAGTACCCGCATACAGATAGCCGTTGAAACTGGCAAGTGATGTCACATTGGAGTTCGTTGGATCGTGGTTGGTGAAATCGGCCACCAGGTCCCAATTGTCAGCTACGGTGGATGGCCTGTCTGTGGCCCAAACTTGGGCCCTTTCTCCCAGTCCTGTGGCCACATAGAGCTTGCCATTGTGGATCGTCATGGCTCGAGAATCGCATCCCATCGCGGGAGGTGTGACCACCCTCTGCCAGGTGGCGCCATCGGTGGATTTCATGAGTAGGCTGTTGGTACAGACCTGGGGCAACACCGCGCCATTGGCAGCGTAGATCGCCTGCTCACCAGCCGCATCGGTGAACACGATCATGCGCCTGAAACCGATCTCTTCAGGGACCCACCACCCTGTGAGCGGATGCGTTACTATCCCTGAGCGATAGACATGCTCCCACGATCCGTCACGATAACGCCAGATCTCGCCTCTCACGTCCTCCGCCCATTCTCGGGACCCCACCGGTTCTCTGGGCCTCGTGATGCCTATGAAGAGCTCAAGCCATGCTGGGACCATACCAGTAGTCCGGAGGACCCATTCGACCAGCCAGGGGACATTTCGCCCTGTCCCCACATACAGGTCGCCATGGAAATGAGCCATGGACCACGGATAGTTGTTCATGGGATCGCCGAAGCCGCCTGCGGCAATCCTGGCGAAATCCTCTCTGTCATAGCCCCCCACAACCGGCAATGGTCCGGGGTAGTACTCGTGGAGGAACCCGAAAACGTGAGCATCATCAAGCCACAGCGTGCCCAAGGCGGGGTAGAGAATGCCATTCATTAGCCCACTGGTTGGGTCAAGCTGATGCCAATCGGCATTTGATGCATCGTACCAGATAACCCAGCAGTGGAACGCTCCATCAGGGGGCAGGACAAAACCACAGTTTGCCAGGACCAAATCCCCTCCACCAGTGTTCACTTCGGCGGTATGCCACTTCAGCAAAGAGGCAAGCAGAAAGGCTTGGTCTTCGCAGTCTCCACTGCGCTGGCTCAAGGTTTGCTCTGGATTGGCCCACGCTTCGGGAACGCCATAGTTGGCCTGATCCTCTCCGTAGGCGATGTTGCCATGGACCCAATCGAGGGCTTCTTGCGCCGTGGCGAAGGACTGGCTTCCGAACGTGCCCCACTGTTGAATCTGGTGCACGAACTCGCTGGCCTCATCGTCATGGGGAGTCACCGTCCCCTCAGTGAGAGCAGGCGTGATCTCGTTCACGCCACCTGTCTTGATCCAGATGCCAGGCGCATGGGCGGGCAGCAGCATCCGCGTGTGCACATAGCGGGCTGTGCTCGGGTTGCCTACGGTACTCCGGGCCTTGGGGGCCCCCAAGACCATTGCCGGTGGAGCCGCGCTCAGGGCCAGCAGGGTCAGCAGCGCGGCGACGGACAAGAGCCGAAATGCTTTGGTTGTTCGTTCGGTGAGATGTGCAGACATGGTTGCGTCCCTCCTTTTGCTGCTCGATGGAATGGCCTGTCGTTGAAGCAAACGCGCCTCGCTGCTGCTACATTGCGTTCACCCCAGCGGAAAAGAAAAGGCGGCAGCGCCAGGGTGCTCCCTGAGAAGCTGCTGCTCGGAATGCCGCAGGACACTGTCTGTCTGGTTTGG
>CAZPMV010000312.1:0-3964 GCA_964587335.1 uncultured Anaerolineales bacterium | reverse complement strand
ACGCAATGCCTGGCCCTCACCCGCTGGGACTTTCGCGCGGTGCTGAAAGAAGACGTGGATATGGCCATCACGATCCTAGAAGAGATGGCCAAACGCTTCCGCATGGCGCTGGCTGTGCTATAAACCAGGATTCGATCCCCTAGCAGGGCAGAAACTGACTTCCGCTTGACGCTGCATCCTAGGCCGTGATGCGTACAACGTGATTCAGACTTTGTGCCGGCCGGCTCATCACGCACCACGCATCACGCAAAGTTTGCCACAGGGCGCGCCACGTCACCGGACGCGCCCTGCCCTTGTTTGCTGCCATTAGAATTTGGGCGAAGACTTTAGATGAAATGTCCGAATTGCGGCTTCGATAGCCCACCCGAAATGAAATTCTGCGGCATGTGTGGCACGCGCCTGGCGCGGGACTGCCCGGCCTGCGGCTTTGCCAATCCGCCCGACCACCGTTTCTGCGGCCAGTGCGGTACCCGGCTTTCCGACCAGCTCGGCCCGGCGCAACCGCCTCAACTACAGTTTCCCGTTGAAGCCGAAGTTCCCACCCATCCGCCCCCTGCACCGATACAACTGGAGGGCGAACGCCGGCTGGCCACCGTCATCCTCGCCGACGTGACAGGCTCCACTGACCTCTTGGAGCAAATCGGCACCGAAGCCTGGGTGGAGATCATGAACCGCGTCCTCCATATCCTGGAAGCGGACGTCTATCGCTTCGGCGGCGAAGTGGACCAGTTCCGGGGCGACGGCCTGGTGGCCTTCTTCGGCGCGAAGTCGGCCCACGAGGACGACCCGGAGCGGGCGGTGCTGGCCGGACTGGCGATGCAAACGGCGATCAAACCCTACGCCGCCGAACTGACCGAACAGGAAGGCATTGACCTGCAGTTGCGGGTGGGTGTAAACACGGGTGAGGTAATCGTCGCCAGTGTCGGTGACAGCCGCCAGTATAGCGAAGACACGGCCATGGGAGAGGGTATCGCGCTCGCCGCACGGATGGAGACCGCTGCCGAAGCGGGCACCGTCTTGGTCAGCGAGAATACCTACCGCCTGGTGCAATCGCAGTTCGAGTGGAAACCGCTGGGTGAGATCACCGTCAAGGGCGTGAGCCAGCCCGTCGCCGTCTACCGGCCTCTAGCGCCCCGGCCCGACGCCGATGGGCTGCCCCGCCTGCAAACCTACGGGCTCTCCATTCCACTGATCGGGCGTAAGGTCGAATTCCGCACCCTCAAGGGTTGCGTCGAAGACCTGTACGATGGCCGGGGCGGGATCGTCATGGTGACGGGAGACAAGGGCCTGGGCAAGTCTTTCCTGGTGGCCGAGGTGCGTCACCACTTTGCCCGCCACGGCGCGCTACTGGCCGAGGCGCACGCGGCTGGCTCGGTCGGAGACCGGCCAGAACGAGGACCGGCTCCCCTGACCTGGTTGCGCGGGCGCTGCCGCTCTTATGATCAGTCGTGGCCCTTTTCAATGTGGCTCGACCTGCTACGGGGCTGGCTGGGTATGCGCGAGGGGGAGCCAAAGGAGGAAACACGAGACCGGTTTCGTCGCCAGGCCGAACTGCTGTGGGGCGACCGCCTGGCGGAGCATTATCCCTACCTGGCCACTTTTCTTTCGCTGCCGCTGGAAGATGTCTTCGCCGAGCGAGTCAAACATCTGGACGCCGAAGGGCTGCGCCAGCAGTTCTTTTTCGCCTTACGGAGCTGGGTGGAAGCAATGGCCAAACGCGGGCCGTTGGTGCTGGCCTTTGCGGACGTGCACTGGGCTGACACCACCTCGCTGGACCTGCTGAAGTACTGCCTGCCCCTGTGCGACGACGAAGCCTTGCTCTGGCTGATCGTGTTTCGCCCGGATCGCACGGCGCCCGTCTGGGAATTCCGTCACCGCGTTGAGACCGAGTATCCCCACCGGGTGACGACTGTGACGCTCCCCCCGTTGACCGAAGCCCAGAGCGGCGAATTCGTTGACCAACTGATCGGCCCCGAATCGCTGCCGGCGGAGACGCGCACTCTCGTCCTCGACAAAGCGGAGGGCAACCCTTACTACATTGGGGAACTCGTCAACTCCCTGATCGCGCAGGGAGTGCTGGTACAGGAAGCCGAGACGGGCCAATGGCGAGCGACGCAGGCCGTGGCATCGCTCGACCTGCCGGATACCCTACAAAGCCTGTTGCTGGCGCGCATTGACAGCCTGTCGTCCGATGAACGGCGCATACTCCAGATGGCCGCTGTGATCGGGTCTGTATTCTGGTCGGACGTGCTGCAAGCCCTGGCCGGCGATGCGACACTGAAAGCACATCTGACGGCGCTGCAACGCGCGCAGTTGATCCACGAGCGCAGACGAGTGCCTGACCTGGGGATGGAATACAGTTTCAAGTCCAACCTGATCCGCGACGCGGCCTACGAGGGGATACTCAGTGCGCAGCGAGCCGCCTACCATCTCAAAGTGGCAGAATGTCTCGAAGATACCTGTAGGCTTGAGACCCTAACACCGTATCACGGCGTGTTGGCGCATCACTATCGCCAGGCTGGCAACACCGGCAAGGAACTGTTCTATACCGTTCAGGCTGCCGAGCAGGCGAAAGGAATCTATGCCAACGCCGAGGCGCTGAAACACTATGGCCGCGCCCTGGAACTGCTGGACGAGCTGGAGACACGTGCCTCCGATGAAAACCGGCTCTACGTCATCCGCACCCAGCGGTTCGAGGTGCTCAATGGGCGGCGCGAGGTGTTCTATATGATGGGCGATTCCAATGCAGAGCGGGCCGATGCCCAGGCCCTGCTCCCCCTGGCGCACCAGTTGGAGGACGACCGGGTCTGGCTGATTGACGCGCTACTCCAACAGCCCGATGTGACACACTGGCAAAGCCGAGAGGAACTCAGCACGGGTGTCCCGATGGCCCAGGAGGCCCTGAACCTGGCCCAACAACTAGGCGACCGGCGCCGCGAGATGCAAAGCCTATTCGCCATCACCAAGCAGCGCCACTTCCTCAGCGACCCAACGTGGCGGGAGATGGGAGAACGCACCCTCGAGTTGGCCCAGCAACTGGGCGACCAGCATTACCAGGCTCTTATTCTAACCCAGATGGGTACAGCCTATGCCTGGAGCGATCAACCAGAGCGCAGCAGGGAATACCTGGAGGCCGCCCTTCCCATCAGTCAGGCGCTGGATGACAGAATTACGGAAGTGCACTTGCTGAGCCAGATCGGCTTGCAGTTTGAGCGCAGCGGCGACTACCACCGGCTGCTGACTGAACACCACCAGAAACAACTGCATATCAGCCGTGAAATCGGCTACCGTCAGGGGGAAAGCGATGCCCTCATCTCGTGCGGTCAGACTCAAGGCATCTACCTGGGTGACTATGAGGCCGGATTGGCTCTGTTAGAGGAAGGGCGACGTATCCGGGAGAGTATCACAGGGCGAGTTTTCGGCCTCCATACTGAGATGGGAGCCCTGTTGCGCGTCATCCAGATTCTGACCATGCAGGGCCAGCACGATGAGGCGTTGAAGACCATTGAGAGCACGCGCCGTATGGATGAGCAGGACGTCCATGAGATCATGCGCGCCGGTCTGCGTCTGGTCTCCGCCATTCTCTACAATGCTCTGGGCGACGAGGCCCATCTGCGTGAGGCGTTGGAGCTCGCCGCGCAAACCTCCCAACTGGTGGCTGACGCCCCGCTCACCCGGCAGTACGAAATGGCCGCTGCCTGCGAGTCGGCGGCGGCCCACCTGGGGTTGGCGGAGTACCTCGCCGACGAAGCGGAGCGCCAGGCCCATCTTCGCCAGGCCCTGGAGTCGTCTCAAGCCGCGCTGGACATCTACCAGCACTTTGGATTCATCCAAATCATCGAGTGCGTCAGTGAAGAGATCTTCTACCGCCACAGCCTGGCCCTGGCAGCCAATGGCCGCCAGGCAGAAGCAGACGAATACCTCCAACGTGCCTACGACGAAATGATGCGCAAACACGACCTGA
>CAZPMV010000311.1:0-3970 GCA_964587335.1 uncultured Anaerolineales bacterium | reverse complement strand
CGAAAGTGTCACACACGGGTTTGCACGGAACATGCACCTGAAGCCGTGTCATCACGCCGCGTATCTGTGACGCCAGCCGTCCGCCAACTGATGCTCGCTGCCGGATATGGTGGAGGCGGCGAGTCAGTGGGTGAGCCAGAGGCAGCGTGGCATGGAGCTGGCTCTGGCGCAGGCGACTTCCGATGTGCTGAGTCCATGTTCTTCTGGCTGGGGTCTCTCGCGTCAGCCTAGCGGCTGGACGCACCCCCTCGAGGAGTAGATAGCCAGCGATGCGCTGGGCCACACCAGAAGAGCCCTCCGCAGGCGATGTGGGAGAGAGGGAGAGTCCTGTGGCGGGACACGCCTCCGTAGGCGATCACTGATACCCACGGGCGCCTTCTGGATCGGGTTCGGGGAGACCCGCCTGAGATGCCAAGGAAAATCGCTCAATGGACATCGTCCCCCACTCCATGCACAAGCATGCAATCAGCCGCATCTTGCAGCAACAGGGACGCACCTGGATTCCCGACACGCATCCTCCAAACTCAAGTGTGATACTTCGCTCGAATCAGCGTATATCATAGTAGAGGGATCTGATGCGACGCATCCACGGTCAGGTCCACCATAACGCAGGCCACAGTCAATGACGAGAGGAGTAGCTCGATGAGACACCTTCCATTGCAATTCCGCCGTCCGTTGACACCTGGACGAGCTCATCGCAGCTGTCCATTGGGTCGATCTCAGCCCCTGGCGCGGCCAAGCCGTGACCCTCACTTTGCGCTTCGACCCGCGTGGCGACTCCACCGCTTGGGCCTGGGTAGATGACGTCCATCTGACCGGGGTGCCGCTGGATGCTGGTGTCAGCTTGACCGGAGAGACCGGGCTCGTGCAAGCCGGGGAGAGCGTGACTATTGAGGCGCTGTTATCCAACCGGCGTACCGGGGATCTGGAGTTGCCGCTTGAGGTAACCTGGCCGTCGGGTTGGGCGTTGGGCGAGGTGTCGGTGCAGCCAGACGAGATCGGGGATGGTCTCGCACAGTTCTCGGTGCCTGTGGAGCAAGGGGAAACGGCGCTCGTGCAGATGGCTTTGGGAATCCCGGCAGACACACCACGCTCTGCCCTAACGGTGACCGCACAGGTCCCGGCCCCAGAGATGGACTACGACTACACGCCAGATGACAACGAAGCTCGCCTGCACCTCGCGGTGGATGGCCTGCTGCTCTGGCTACGTCTCGTCAGGCACTGACAGTTAGGAGCAAGAGAGCGCATAGAGAGATCTTACAGTCTGCAGAAGGGGGCAATCATGCCGGAGAAAACCGTGTCCATTGCTGACGAGCGAAAGACAGAAGGTGATGAGCAAGTAGAAGGAGTGACACCAATGAATTGGAGGAGCAAGTCCCTGGCCTTCTGGCCACTGTTGGCGCTGCTGTTCAGCGCAGCGACCTTGACCTTGACCGTTCGTCCACTGGCGGCTAGTACCAACGCATCGCCTGCGGATAGCGCGACTGGCGGACCGGTGATGGTCAAGGACATCAATCTGTCAGGCGACTCGAGACCGGTGGGGCTGGCCGAGGTCAATGGCACGCTCTACTTCGTCGCTGACGATGGCACCCATGGCTATGAGCCGTGGAAGAGCGACGGCACAGAAGCAGGTACGGCGCTGGTCAAGGATATCAACCCTGGCGGAGAGAACTCCTTTCCCTCCGAGTTCCGGGGCCTGGACGGCTTGCTGTTCTTCCGAGCCGATGACGGCGCGCATGGCAGAGAACTCTGGAAGAGCGACGGCTCCGAGGCCGGCACGGTGATGGTCAAGGACATCAATCCTGCAGGCGACTCCTCGCCTGGCGGGTTCTGGGTGCTGAATGACATGCTGCTGTTTGGGGCCGATGACGGCGTGCATGGCACAGAACTCTGGAAGAGCGACGGCTCCGAGGCCGGCACGGTGATGGTCAAGGACATCAATCCTGCAGGCGACTCCTCGCCTGGCGGCCTCTGGGTGTTGAACGACATGCTACTGTTCAGTGCGGATGACGGCGTACATGACAGAGAACTCTGGAAGAGCGACGGCACCGAGGCCGGCACGGTGATGGTCAAGGACATCAACCCGACGGGCAGATACGATAGTACCCTGTTCAACTGGGGTGTGACCGCCGCAGTGAACGACACACTGTTCTTCGCGGCCCAAGACGAGGCCACCGGTGTTGAGCTGTGGAAGACCGACGGCACGGAGGGTGGCACAGTGATGGTCAAGGACATCCATGGCAACGATTCCTCGTATCCCCATAGTCTAGCGGTTGTAGGTGACACATTGTTCTTCGCAGCCGACGACGGCTCTCACGGCCACGAGCTGTGGAGAAGCGATGGAACGGAGGCGGGCACAGAAATGGTCGCCGACATCAAACCCGGCCGTCGGGCGTCTCAGCCGGACGCCCTGACGGACATGAATGGTACACTCGTCTTCGGAGCCAGTGACTCAGTCCACGGTGTCGAGCTGTGGAAGAGTGACGGCACTGAAGCGGGCACAGTGATGGTCAAAGATATCAATCCCGAGGTCAATCCTGGTGGCCCGATGTTCCTGACGGTCATGGGCGACATGCTGTTCTTCTCGGCCGATCACTACCTCTACGGCTATGAGCTGTGGAGGAGCGACGGTACGGAGTTGGGCACTGTGCTGGTCAAGGACATCCGGCCGTCAGTTGACTGGGGATATCCTGAGTTCCTGACGGTCGTCGATGACATGCTCTTCTTCGCAGCCAGTGATGGTATTCACGGCAGGGAGCTGTGGAAGCTCGATGCGTCGGCGCTGGTGCCCTCGGAGGTGGTGTACTGTCCATTGGTTGTGGGCTGAGGGCGTCTACTTCGACTGACGCGTGGAAGAAGACAGGCTAGCTTGTCTGGATTCTGATTCGCGATACGGTCCCAGAGCCAGCCAGACACCCTTGGCCGGTGAACGGCACCATTCCCGCCGTGACCGGACGGTGTTACTGCCCAGTCGCCACCAATGGATGTCGGCGTAGTCCCCCTGCACGGCTATGGTGCAAGTTGGGCCGCCGCTGCGGCCTACAAACTGGACGTTTTCGGCGTTGGCGGGAACCACTGATGTCACTGGAGAAGCGGTGACACCACTGAAACGGGTCGCAGGGGCGTCAGCGTCACTCGCTGTGGTCGATGGTCTTGGCAGTGCGGCGCTGGTGGGCGAGCCGGGTAACAGGGCCAGTATCGGCAGCGCTGCCGTGGCCAAACCGAGCGATCTTGGGCGCGACAGCATAGCTATCTCCATGTGTGTCCATCTCTACTTTGTGCAGGCTTCACATGCCCTTGCAGGCACCACAAAGCATGAAAACCGAAGTTCTGGCCGGTGTCGGGAGACCGGCCAGCCGTCGGGTCAGGAGACCCGATGGAACCCAACCCAGAGCAGGAACAAGCGGTATCTGCGCATGTTTCCTTGTCTGTCTGCTTGTTTCCCTGTGTACTTGTCTACATCCTTCTTCTCACGTGATGACGAAGGACAACACGATCAGGATGACCACCATGGCTGCAGCGATGATGGCCACCCGCTTCAGGTCGGTGTAGACGTACGCGTACTCCTCAGCGAAGTTGACCTGGGAGTGCGCCGTCCGCGCTGGCGCGGCTTTCCGCCGTGCAGCCGCCACTCGTGGCGTCTTTGCGTCTTCTTGAGCCATCGGCCCGGTCACCGGGCGCTGCGACTGGTGCCGTCGTGTCGCCTTTCTCTTCTTCTTGCTCTTGCGTGCCTTTGATTTCTTGGCCATGAAACGTTGTCACTCCTCACCCACTTGAAGTAGTTCTGCGGCATTATACCCCATCCCGCTTTCGGCGTCAACCAGCGGACCTTGGACTGGCGTCCTGGACTCCATTCAAGGCAAGCCCCCCGTTCTCAGGCAGTTGCACTGCCGAGGTCGGGAGTTCAACTCCCTTCCAACTTCAGCCCAGTTCCCTCCCAACTTCAGCCCAACTCCCTCCCAACTTCAGC
>CAZPMV010000310.1:0-3981 GCA_964587335.1 uncultured Anaerolineales bacterium | reverse complement strand
GGGTTGGGCGCCATCCTGCTGGCCGCCGTTGGAGGGCTGATGGCCCGCTTCCACCTGGGCCGCCGCCGCGCCGACCGTGTGTGGGCCAGCGCCCACTGCCTGAAACTCAAGGACGTAGGCAAGGTAAAGCACCTCACCATCCTGCCCCTGATTGACTGGTACACCGCTCGCGACCCTTCGACATCCTTCGGCTCCGCTCAGGACAACCGCTCAGAGCAGGTGCTGGTGGGTGAGCCGGGGGTCTCCTACCTCATCCGCGCCGACGACACCACCATCCTCTTTGACGTGGGCTTCAACCAGCGAGGGGAGCACCCCTCCCCGCTGCTGCGCAATATGGCCGCTTTGGGCCTAGAGGTAACTGACCTTGACATGCTGGTCATCTCCCACGCGCACTCGGATCACCTGGGTGGCACCTCACACCAGATGCGCCACACCTTTGCCTTGTCGAGCAAACTGGTTGACCTGAAGGGTATGCCAGCCTACGTTCCGGCGCCACTCTCTAACCCCACGGCGCGCGTCATCATCGTAGATGGCCCACAGATCATCGCCCCCGGCGTGGCCAGCTTGGGCCCCATCCCCCGCCAACTCTTCTTCTTCGGCTGGACGCCGGAGCAGTCGCTGGCGGTCAACGTGGAGGGCAAGGGCATCGTGCTGATCATCGGCTGCGGGCACTCTACTCTCCAGCGCATCGTTGACCGGGCAGAGATGCTGTTCGATGAGCCCATCTACGGCGTTGTCGGCGGGCTGCACTACCCGGTGACGGCCTCTCGAGAAGCCATACTGGGGCTACCGGCGCAGCAAATCCTGGGCACGGGGAAGTGGCCCTGGGATCCGGTCAACCAGCAGGATGTAGAGCAAGCCATCGCCTATCTGCAGCACCGCCATCCGCAACTGGTCGCCCTCTCACCTCATGACAGTTGCGATTGGAGCATCGAAGCCTTCCGTCAGGCATTCGGCGCGGCCTATCAAGACCTGAAGGTTGGGGAGGAGATTATTGTGCAATGAAGGCAATGAAGGCAAAGAGGCAAGAGGCAACCCTGAGAGTGCCGTGGACTGTATTGGCTATCGTCGGCGGGCTGGCCTTTTTTGGCTGGTGGTGATGAAGATGCTGGCCCGTCTGCAACCGGCAGGCGGCACGCCCTGCCCTGCTGCACTGGCCTGGCTGGTGAACAACCCCATCCGGCGCCGGTACATGCACCCGGTGCTCGACCGGGTGGGCGTCTTGCCTGGCGAACGGGTGTTAGAACTCGGCCCCGGGCCCGGCGCCTTCACCGTGGATGCCGCGCGGCGCGTGGGGCCAGATGGCCGGCTCATCGCCGTGGACATCCAGCCCAAGATGATCGCCCAGGTCGAGAAGCGGATCCAAGAAGCCGGGCTGACCAACGTCGAGACCCACGTTGCCGACGCTTACCGCCTGCCGCTGGACGACGCCAGCGTGGATCGCGCCTTCCTGGTCACCGTGCTGCCCGAGATCCCCGACCAGGCCCGCGCTCTGGCCGAACTGCGCCGCGTCATCAAGCCGGGCGGCTTGCTTTCCATCACCGAAGAGTTCCTCGATCCCGACTACCCGTTCGCCTTCGAGACCATCCGGCGCGTGGAGGCGGCGGGCTTCACTCTGGAGCGGCGCTTTTTGGCGCTACACGGTCAACTTCAGAAGAAGTGCTGACGCAGCGCACTGAGGAAGTCACCATGAGAATCTTGGTTTACGGCGCTGGGGTATTGGGCAGCTTGTATGCTGCACGGCTGCAAGAGTCCGGGCATGACGTCTCAATCCTGGCACGGGGGCAACGGCTGGCCGACCTGAGCGAGCACGGCATCGTGCTAGAAGACCTGAACACAGGCCGTCGAACCACCACCAGCGTGAACCTGGTGGAGCAACTGGCGCCGGAAGATGCCTATGAGCTGGTGATCGTGCTGCTGCCCAGGAACCACGTCTCGGAGGCCTTGCCCGCGCTGGCTGCAGACCAGCATGCGCCCAACGTCTTGTTTCTGGGCAACAACGCCGCTGGCCCTGAGGAGATGGTCGAGGCGCTGGGTCGCGAGCGCGTCTTGCTGGGCTTTCCCAGCGCCGGGGGCACGCGAGAAAGGCACGTCGTGCGCTATATTGCTGCAGAGGGCCGCAGAAGATTCGCGATCACAATGGGTGAATTGGATGGACACACCACGCCACGGTTGGAGCGGATCATCGAGACATTCGAAGGGGCCGGGTTTCCGGTGACCATCAGCTCGAACATGGATGCTTGGCTTAAGACACACGTGGCGTTGATCCTCTCCATCGGGGGCGCGCTCTACATGGCCGGAGGCGACAACTACCGGCTGGCGCGCACGCGCGACGCGGTTGTCTTGATGATCCGCGCAATGCACGAGGGCTTTCGGGTTCTGCGGGCACTCGGCATCCCCATCACGCCGTCCAGTCTCAAGATGTTCGAGTGGATACCCGAGCCGATTTTGGCGGCCTTGATTCAGCGCAGGCTTAACAGTGAGGCTGTCGAGGCCGCATTTGGGCACGCCAACGCCGCCCGCGAAGAGGGAAAACACCTGCGAAACGAATTCAGGGCCTTGGCCCGCTCCGCCTCCGTCCCGACGCCGACGATGGACCGCTTGCGCACGTACGTTAACCGGACGGTTCCACCCGTCGCCGAAGGCAGTGCCCAGATTGCGGTGGACTGGCGCGGTGTGTGGATTGGGCTAGGCGCGCTGGCGGGACTGGTTCTGGTTCTCGTTTTCGTCTTGAAATCACTGTTCTGAGCAATGCCGGAAGCTGCTGTCGGGTGTGCAGTAATCAGACGTAAGGGCGCACGGCCGTGCGCCCCTACCAAGCCTTATCCGGGAGAGAGAAAATGAAGGGAGCAAAGATCCTTGTGTACGGCGCTGGGCCGCTGGGGAGTATCTTCGCGGCGCGGCTGCGGGAAGGCGGGAACCACGTGTCGCTGTTGGCGCGGGGCCAGCGGCTGGCCGACCTGCGCGAGCATGGCATCGTGCTGCACGACGTGAACACCAAGCAGCAAACAGTCACGCAGGTCACCATCGTTGAGGATCTCGCACCAGACGACGCCTACGATCTGGTGCTGGTCATCATGCGCAAGAACCACGCTCTGAAGATCCTGCCCGTGCTGGCAGCCAATCAGCATACGCCCAACGTCCTGTTCCTGATGAACAACGGCGCCGGTCCCGGAGAACTGACCGAGGCATTGGGGCCAGAGAGGGTCCTGATCGGCTTTCCGAACTCCGCCGGATACCGCGAAGGGCACATCGTCCATTGCCTGGCCGGCACGGAAGAAGACAAGGCGACCATCCCCTTTGGAGAAGTGGATGGCGGCATCACCGCCCGCACGCGGCAGGTGGCCCGCATCCTGGAAAGCGCCGTCGGATACGACACTGAAATCCGCACGGACATGGACGCCTGGCTCAAGACCCACGTCGCGCTGCTGTTTCCCTCGCTGGGGCCTGCCCTCTATGCCGCCGGGACAGACAACTACCGGCTGGCGCGCACGCGGGACGCGGTCGTGCTGGCCATCCGCGCCATCCGTGAGGGGTTTCGGGTGCTGCGGGCGCTCGATGTGCCCATCACACCGCCGAATCTGAAGCGATTCGACCGGCTGCCAGAGCCAGTGTTGGTCGCCTTCCTGCACAGGATACTTGCCCATGAGAAGATGGAGATCGCGCTGGCGAAGCACGCCAACGCGGCCCGCGACGAAGTGAAACACCTCGCCGATGAATTCCTGGCACTGGCCCGCACCACGTCAGTGCCGACACCGGCCATTACCCGTCTCTACCCATACCTCGACCCGGACACGCCTCTGATGCCGGAGGGCAGCTCTGAGATACCGCTGAAGTGGGGCGGCATGCTGGCCGGACTGGGTGTGCTGGCCGGGGCGGTGACAGGCTTGATTCTGCTAAAGAACCGCCGGAGAGGAAAGAGGCGGCGGTGAGCGAGGCGCGATTAAGATCCCTGGATGAGATTTCGCCACAGATGAGTCG
>CAZPMV010000309.1:0-4016 GCA_964587335.1 uncultured Anaerolineales bacterium | reverse complement strand
CGTCCAACATCCAGCCTCTAACCTCCAATATCCAATATCCGATACCCAATACCCAATACCTACTTCCTTGCGGCTAATTGCTGGTTTTTTGCCATTCTTCGCTCTGGTCACCTACTGGGATTCCCTGCGCTGGCACGTGCAGCCCAGCTTCTGGGATCGTAGCCTGATCACCTATGGTGGTTTGGAGGTGTTGCCGCTCTCTGCCTGGCCCCAGCGCTTGGCCGACTGGGCGCAACTCCTGAGCTACGTCTTCGGTTCGCCCCTGCTCAACGGCCTGTTACTGATCGGCCTGCCCCTCCTGCTCTGGACCGCCATGCGCCATCACGCAACAGGCAACAGGCAACACGCTTCACGTTTCACGTTTCACGATTTCTTTGATCTGCTGCTCTCCACCTACGTCATCGCCTACATCTTTCTTCACCTCGCCGTCAGCTTTCAGGTCTGGGATCGCTACCTGCTGCCGCTGGCGCCGTTGCTCTGCCTGCTGTTGGCAAGGACCATCCGTTGCCTGTTGTCGCTGGCTCATCGCCTGTACAAACAGTGTCGGGTTTCGAGTTTTGAGTTTCGGGTTTCCAATCTCCAAACTCCAACCTCCAACTTTCAATCTCCAATCTCCAATCTGATCATCGGTTCACTGCTCATCTTGTTGATCCGCCCGGCCTACCTGGGCGCCACAAGCCAACTTCCCATCGGGGGCGACCACGGCGCATACCAGGGCATTGATCACCTGGCTGCCTATGTGCGGGCTACCCTTCCGTCCGAGGCTACGCTGTACTACCACTGGCTGGGCTGGCACTACGGCTACTACCTGCGCGACGCTTCACTCAACACGGTTTGGTATCCCGATCCCCAAACCTTGGCCGAGCAGGCTGCGGAGGATGATGATGTGGTCAGGGCCATCGCCTTCCCCGGCTGGAAGGATGACCGACCCGTTCGCCAGGCGCTGGCGGCGATGGACTTGACCCTTGTCCCGCAGTTCGCCACACATCGTGGCGATGGCAGTCCCTCCTTTGCTCTCTATCTGATCGAGGATGAGGGGGCTGTTGCTCAGAGTCGAGGTGCGCCGTGAGCCAGCGGCAAAGCGCGGCCTTGGACGGGGTAGCGCTGGCCACGCTGGCAGCGGCGACGTTGCTCATCTTCTGGGCGATGGTGGGTACCAACCTCGTGCTTGCCGGTGTGGATGCCCTGACCTACTTCACCCCTTACCGCGACTACGCCAACGCTGCCCTATGCCAGGGGCGGCTGCCGCTCTGGAACCCCTACCTCTTCCTGGGTGTGCCTTTCTTGGCCAACATGCAGGCTGCGGTGCTGTATCCCCTCAACTGGCTCTTCGTGACCCTGTGGGCGCCGAAGGCACTGGCCTGGTCGGCCGTGCTGCACATCTGGCTGGCGGCGGTCTTCACCTATGGCTATGCTCGGCGACGCCTTGGTCTGAGCCACGCTGCCGCCTGGATCGCTGCCGCAGCTTTTGCATTCAGCGGTTTCCTGGGTGGGCAGGTGGAGCACGTCAACCAACTCAGCGTGGGGGCGTGGTTGCCGATGCTGTTGTGGCTCTTCGATGTTGGCCTTTCCGTAGGGGAGAGTGAAGCGGCCAGTGGGGCGCGCCGGGAAGGGCTGAGGGGCGTCAGGTGGTGGGCGGTGTTGCTGTTGGGTCTGGTGATCGCCCTGCAATTGCTGGCTGGGCACACCCAGGCAGCGTATATCACTCTACTGGGGCTGGGTGTTTGCGGATTCTGGCCGCTGGCAGAAGAGGTGTGGCAGATCTGGCGCAGTGGGCAGGGGATGAGCGGTCTAGGGCAATTGGGGCGAAAGGCAGGGTTGCGGTTGGCGGTGTACGGCGTGGCAGTGGTACTGGGGCTGGCCTTGGCGGCAGCGCAACTGCTGCCTACGCTTGAGCTTTCGGCCCTTTCAGTGCGCGCCGGCGGCCTGCCCTACCGCGAGGCAACCTCGTTTTCACTGAAGCCTCGTATGCTGCTGTACACGCTGTTGCCGACCTACGGTGAGGACCTGGGACGAGCTTTCGGTACGGAGGGCTTCACCGAGTACATAGCCTATGTCGGTGTGCTGGGACTGGCGCTGGCGCTCTTCGGCGCATGGCAAGGGCAACCCAAAGGGGCTCGGCGACGCTTCACCGTTCTGCTCGTCGTGGGCTTCTTGCTGGCGCTGGGGATCTACAATCCGGGCTACTTCTTGCTCTGCAAGCTGGTGCCGGGGTTTGACCTCTTTCGCGCCCCCGCCCGCTGGATGTGTATATACACCTTCGGCGTTGCCATCCTGGCTGGCCTCGGCGCTGAACGGCTGATCTCGCCGGGCGTTTCCCGCTTCTCTTATCACACGGAGCGCTTCACGCGCCGTCCTGTTCGCGCTATCCTCGCCGGCCTGGCCATCGTGGCGCTTCTCTTCTGGCTGCGCAAGCCTGGCTGGATGACCTGGGCGGCCTGGGGCGGGACGGCGGCAATGGCTGCTGCCTTCCTGGCATTCGGACGTCGGAGCCGAGCCTTCCGGCGGGCGCTGGTGCTGCTGCTCCCGGTGGCCTTGCTGATCGAGCTGACGACGGCCAGTCGTGCTTTGCCGCATGCCTCACCCACTGCGCCGGAGGCGATCCGTTCGCTGCGCACAGCGCCAGCTCATCTGCTCAGCGACCCGGGTCTGCACCGCTTCCTCAGCCTCTCCGACATCACCTATGATCCCGGAGATCTGGCAGAGATGGAGCAACTGTTCGGCGATCAGCTTCCCTCGCAGGCGGTGTACGATCTGGTCGTGGCCAGCAAGCAGCAGGAGATTTTGGCCCCCAACCTGCCGCTGCTGCACCGAATCTCCGCCGTGGACGGCTACGGCGGCGGCGTGCTGCCACTGGATCGCTATGTGACGCTGCAACGCCTCTTCTTGGACGAAGCCGACATCTCACCCGATGGGCGGCTGCGCGAGCAGCTGTCGGTCATCCCCCCGGTGCGGCTTCTGAACCTGCTCAACGTGAAGTACGTCATTACCGACAAGCTCTTGGACGTCTGGCTGGATGATGTCTACTACGATCTGCAGCACCGTGCCGTGCTCGGCGCCGGAGGTGTGGTCGAACTGACACTGACGGAGATGCCTGCGTTCAGCGCCACTGCCCTGGGTGTCGTCTCACATCTGCAGGACGCTCGGGCGCTGCCCGACGGCGCGGCGGTAGCGGAGATCGTGCTCAGCGACGGAGGGGGCCGCACGGAACGGCTGCTGCTGCTGGCAGGCATGCACACCTCCGAGGGAGTATACGATGAGGTGGTATCCCACGCCCAGACGCGGGTGGCTCACCCTTGGCCCGAGGATACGTCTGGGCAGGATTACCTGGCGGTGCTGGAGTTTGCTGCCCCGCTGATCCCGGAGAGAGTGACGGTGCGAACGCTGCTCCCTGCTGGGGAGTTCGTCCTGCGTGGGCTCAGCCTGATGGATCAGCGCACAGGTTCGCACTGGGCGCTGACGGTTTCACCATCAGCATCGCCATCATCATCATCATCAGAAGGACGCTTCTCCCGCGTGCACTCTGGCGACGTGAAGGTGTACGAGAACCTGGACTTGCTGCCGCGGGCCTACGTCGTGCACAGCGCTCGCGTCTTGCCCGACGATGAGACAGCACTGGCGGCGCTGGCCGATCCGGGCTTCGACCCGGCACGAGAGGTGATCCTGGCTGAAATGGAAGGGGGGGAACTGACGTCGGAGAATGGAGAGGCGAGGAGCAAAGGGGAAGCCGTTTTCGTGCAGGCGTACGAACCCGAGCGGGTGGTGGTGAGCGCCACGTTGGCGGAACCTGGTTATCTCGTCCTCAGCGATACCTACTATCCGGGCTGGAAAGCATGGCTGGATGATGAACCCGTGCCCATCTTGCGCGCAAACCTGATCTTCCGAGCGCTGGCCTTGCCGGCTGGTGAGCACGTCGTCGAATTCCGTTTCGAGCCACTGTCGCTGCGCAGGGGTGTGCTCATCAGCTTGACAGCGCTGATTGTTCTGATGGCCGGTCTGGGTCTGTGTTGTGTGCG
>CAZPMV010000308.1:2857-4071 GCA_964587335.1 uncultured Anaerolineales bacterium | reverse complement strand
AATAGGCCCCAGGTCTGACTGCGAACCCCGCGACCCGGGTATTCCACACGGCCAGCCGACCGCCAGGCTCAGAAAGACCAGCAGCAGCCCGGAGACCAGCAGCAACGCCAGCACTGCCGCCACGGCCACGTTCACCAACGCGCTCAAGAAGGTGAGCAGGGGGTAGAAGAGGGCCAGACCGAATCCCATGAGCAGGTAGCTCTCCAACCGCAGGTGGACTCCGCTCAGATGGAGCACCCCGGCCAGCGAGGCCAGAAAGAGACCAATCAGCAGGGGAGCCAGATTGGCGAGCGTGCGGAAGTCGCCCTGCAAGCGCGCCACCCGTTGGGCAAAGCTCAACCGGGCCGGCAAGGTCAGCCGGATATCGCGGTTGGCAATCAGGTCCTTGTAGTCCCAGGTGAAGGTCTCGCCCTCGTCCGTGAGATCGCTCGCCGTGAGGGGCAGGGAGGTCTTGGGGACCTCGCTGCCCACGAGGCCGGACACCGTAACGTCCACGTCCACGTCGGAGCGCTGATTGTGGTGCAGTCCGTAGGCAAAGCTGTTGGCGCCGTCGGCCTGGTAGCTGATCGTGATCCGATGCTCCTCGCCGGCCCGCAGCACAGTGCACCAACTGATGCTCTGGGTGGTGTACTGAGCATCGGGAGGTTCTTCGCCGTCGACCGTAAAACGCACCTCGTGCAGGGTATCGAGATTGGCCGGAAAGGGGAAAACCAGTTCGACGACGGTGGTTGCAAAGTCCGAGGGGCTCAGGAGGTATTCGCCGTGGAAGTCGAGGTCGTAGACCGTGACGCTGACACCGCTCTGCTCTTCGTAGCGGGCAGCCAGGACGGCCCGAACGTGGCTCTCCTGACCGGGGAAGATGGTGGGGGTAGCATAGCCTTCGCTTGCGGTCTGCACGATGTTCCAGGTGGGTGCAGCCTGAGATATGCTCCGGCCGATGTTGTCTCTGAGGACCTCCCGCTGCGCCGAGGTGTAGACCCGCGAAGGAAGGTCGGTGACAGCAACGGCGTAGGCGAACAGCAGCCCTACGAGCCCCACCAGCAGCAGGCCATTGAGCAACACCCGCCCGATCTGTCTGGATGATCTGCGCATAACCTTACCCTCCCTGTCCTCTGATCTGCCCTCTGATCTGCCGGAGTTGCACTCTGGCGGTCCTCCTCTGATCTGCTGGAGTTGCACTCCGGCGGCCCTTGGATCTGCTGGAGTTGCACTCC
>CAZPMV010000308.1:0-2757 GCA_964587335.1 uncultured Anaerolineales bacterium | reverse complement strand
CTGATCTGCTGGAGTTGCACTCCGGCGGCCCTTGGATCTGCTGGAGTTGCACTCCAGCAGCCCCCCCGGGGGCCGGCGAGAGCAGCACTGTCGGGTCAATTATGGCCGCAGTGTGAGGCAGGTCTGTGACAGGGAGAAGATAGCTCGAAGGCAGGAACGGAGCAGGACAGTGACACGGAAGGGAAGATGGGGAATAGGGGAGTGGAAGAATGGAGAAATGGAGCCAAGAGGGTATGGGGGAATGGCTATGCTGGTGGCAGCGTGAACGTCACCACGGTGCCTTTGTCCTCTTGGCTCTGCAGCCGGAGTTCGCCCCCGTGGGCCACAACCAGGGCCTGGGCGATGGCCAAGCCCAGCCCGCTTCCGCCCCCGGCGCGAGAGCGGGCCCTGTCGGCCCGGTAGAACCGCTCTCCGATGCGGGTCAACTCTTTGGCCGGTATACCGATACCCTCGTCCCGCACCTGCACCCGCACCGGCTGTCCCGCACCGCCATGCACGGCGATCGTCACGGCGCCCCCGGGCCGGGAATACTTGATAGCGTTGTCTAGCAGGTTGAGCAGAACCTGCTCGATCCGGTCGCGATCGGCCCAGGCCAGCGGCGAGTCCCCGTTGCTGACGGTCTCCACTCGCAAGACCAGGTCCCGCGCCTTGGCTTGAGGTGTCAGCCGGTCCACCGTAGATCGGACCAGTTGTACCATGTTCACAGGCTGGCGTTGCAGGTTCAGAGCCTCCGAGTCGGCGCGAGATAGGAGCAGCAGATCGTTGACCAGCCGGATCAGACGGTCGGTCTCGCCTTCCACCGTCTCCAGAAAGCGGTCGCGTACCTGGGGATCGTCCACGGCTCCATCGCGGAGGGTTTCCACCAGTCCCTTGACCGAGGTCAGTGGGGTACGCAGCTCGTGGGAAACGTTGGCCACAAAATCGGTCTGCATCTGGCGTGCCGCTCGCAAGCGCGCGGTCATCTCGTTGAAGGCCCTGCTCAGATGGCCCAGCTCATCCTGGGAGCGGATGGGCACTTGCTGGTCGAGTTGCCCTCGGGCCACAGCCTCGGCAGCCGCCGTCAAGCTCCGCAGTGGGCGGGCGATGGCCTGCGACAGCCCCAGGCCTACTGCGCCCGAAAGCAGAAGGGCAATGGCCGTGGACAGCAGCCACCGCGTGCGCAGGTCGCCCAGCACGGCCGTCACGTCACGCAGGGGTTGGCTGAGGTAGACGGCGCCCACCAGTTTGCCCTCAACCAGCACGGGCAGAGCCAGGTGCATGGCAGCCTCTTGGCTTCGTCCGGCCTGATCGGTGCTGCTGGCGTACTGTCCCTCCAAAGCCTGGGCCACCAGCGGATCGGATCGCAGATCCTCCCCTTGGCTCACCTGGAGGGAATCCACCAGCACCACGCCCTGACTATCCAGGATGCGGATGCGCGTGTCCAGTTGAGAGCTAAGCTCCAGCGAGGCGTCGGCCAGATAGGTCAGATCCACGTCGCCCAGGGGAGTGGTCTCGACCAGAGGGGCAACGTTCTCTGCCTGGATGGAGATGTCACCCACCCGCTGCTGCCAGACGGTGTTATAGGCTGAGGCTTGCTCTTCGACGGGCGGTCCTTCGGCCAGGGCTCCGGGGATGAGGGCCTGGGCCGTGATGCGTGCCTGGGCGACCAGGCTCTCTTCCATGGCCTGCATGAAGTACCGCTCCAGAAGCGACAGCAGCAGGAAGCCTGACAGGAGCATGGCCACGACGATCACCGCCAGATGGCTGAACGTCAGTCGGGTCCGGATCGTTCGGAACATCGAAACTCGCTCCCTACACCGACAGCTTATAGCCGACGCCGCGCACCGTCACGATGACTTCAGCTTCCGGGGCCTGCGTGAGGTACCGCCCCAGGAGAGACAGCAGCAGGAAGCCTGACAGGTTCATTGTCAATGCCACGACAGTCCCCGCCAGATGGCTGAACGTCAGTCGGGTCCGGATCGTTCGGAACATCGAAACTCGCTACTTACACCGACAGCTTGTAGCCGACGCCGCGCACTGTCACGATGACTTCAGCTTCGGGCGCGGCCTGGCGCAGCTTGCCCCGCAGACGCTTGATGGCTGCATCAACAGCGCGCAGATCGCCATAGTAGTCATATCCCCACACCTGCTCCAGCAACTGCTCACGGGTCAACACCTGACCGGCGTGGCGGACCATCGTGTATAGCAGATCGAACTCCAGGGCGGTGAGTTTCAGTTCGATGTCACGCCATCGGGCCTCGTGGCGGGCGCCATCCACCGTCAACGCGCCCGCCTGTTTCACATCCACCGCCGTTTGCTCCGCTCGAGGCGTTGCCCTCCGCAGCACACTCTTCACCCGGGCCATCAGTTCCCTGACACTGAAGGGCTTGACCACGTAGTCATCGGCCCCCAGCTCCAACCCCACCACCCGATCCACCTCGCCATCGCGTGCGGTGAGCATGATGATGGGCACGTCCCGCTCCTTGCGCAAGGCCCTGCACACCTCCAGCCCATCCAGCCGCGGCAACATCAGATCTAGAATGATCAGATCAGGCTCCTCCTGCCGGGCGATGTCCAGCGCCTCTTGGCCATCCCGGGCGATGATCACCTCGTAGTTGGCGCGCTGCAGGTTATAGGCGAGCATGTCCACAATGGGCGGCTCGTCATCCACAATCAGGATTCTGGCGGACATCGGTTCCTCCGGTAGGATGCTGCCTTCACATCATAGCACGAAGTGTGCGTTCCGTCAAGACCCTTTGCGGCAGGATGGTGACAGGC
>CAZPMV010000307.1:0-4088 GCA_964587335.1 uncultured Anaerolineales bacterium | reverse complement strand
TCTGCGGGAAGAGTCAGTTGCCATGATGGTGTGTTCGCTGGAAGCTGATGCCGCGCTAGTTTGCATGATTATGCCACACGTGGTACGACTCTACTGAAAAGAGGTCTTCCGTACCCAAATGGTGGGACGCACGTGCCCTTTCATGCTCACTTTTCATCGCACGTTCCCCCAATTTGGGTTGTTTTTGGCGTCAAAGTGGGACGTCGGCCCTGTCGGCTTGATCATTTTGGAGTGTTTTCAGAGGAGTCGTGGTACAGTATTGGAAACTCACAGACTAGACCGCAGATGCGGTTCAAAGTATAGTTAGGCCGCTCATATCGTGGAGGTGAAGGAATGACCAGTGGGAGCATGCCTGGAAGGTATTCCCGTGTTCAAGCTTGGGCGCACGACACCTTGATTGCCGATCGTGCCCTGAACTTGCACGATTACATCCTCGAGTATGGCAATCTGGTGGAGATCCTCGCCGAGACGAGAGATCGGAGTCTTCTCGATGTCGGTTGCGGAGGCGGATAAGCCGCAATCCGGCTGAAGGAACGCTATCACCACCTGTGCCTCACAGGCATCGATTTGTCGTCAGACATGATTGACCGCGCTCGGCAGCGTGCCCAGAGCAAGGGGTATGCGATTCGGTTCGAGGTTGCCGATGCCCAGGCGCTCCTCTTTCCAGACGCGAGCTTCGATGTGGTCTACAGCTTCGGCTCGGCAAAGCACTGGCCTGATCCGCTGAAGGGCTTCGGCGAGTGCTGGCGCGTACTCAAACCGGGCGGGGAGTTGTTGGTCGCGGATGCCACATCAGACGCGACGGCCCAGGAAGTGGAGAACTTCTACGCGATCGCGCGTCTTCCCAATCTGTTCAAGAAGCCAGTCGCCGCGATGTTGTATCGACGCATGTTTCGACCTGCGCGTTCGGTGGAGACCTACCGGAAGACTGCAGTGGAGTTACACATGCCGGAGGGAACGGTCAGCCACTTTCCTGCGATGCCTGCCTTCCTCTTTCGCACACGGAAGCCCGCTGCCTAGCTGTCATTGAACGCGATGGGCGGCCTAACACCTCGCTGGTGTGTCCTGATAAGCTGTCGTCTGCTAACCAGTGCAAGTCCGGTCGTGGTAACCGCCAGGTGGCCACGCATCTACGCGAGACCCGCCTGGCGCGTGAGTTCAGTGTTGGGCGGGCCTGAGACGAGTGATTCTTGACAGAAAAAGGACTGGTAGAGTAGAATCTTCGAGGAGAACGAGATGAAGTTGTCAGAAAAGGAAGCAGAGCTGTTCTTCAAGCTGATGTGGGGGTTGCAGCTCTACGTCAACGGGCGACATCGAATTCTGCCTGGTGTCAAGTCGGTCGAGGATTTCGTCAGGTTGCCATCAGAGAGCAAGATTCAGGTACGAGATGCCCTACGGGAAAACCCTGACCTGATTGATGCCTACGTCAAGGAGAATCCAGAAGGGTTGTCCACCGAGGAACTGGATATCGTCCAGAAATGGTCACGGCTTGTCTCCGGCACTTTTCAGCTCTATCGCCTTCTGAAGAAGCACTCCATCTTCATCGGCGGAAGGGGGCAAGTGTATGGTGTGCTGGGCTTGCATGACAGCTTGGAGGACGTTCTCCATGGACGGTCATTGCCAGTGATGGTCGAAGCGGTGCTCTTGCCGTTCAAGGGAAAGATAGTGTACGATGGGCTGTTGCGGTGGTCCAGTGTCTATTTCGGGCGGGGGATTCGTTCGAGTTTGCATGAGAAGTACATGGCGGCCAAACAGAATGACCGCATCATCACCACACTGGAACCCGAATTGGAGCAAGTGGGTCGGCGGACGCGAAAGAAACCAGGCAAGGACTGGAGGCCGATGGTGGATGACCTGGTCAAATCAACAGAGCGGATGAAAGGTGGCCCCGCGGTCCAGAGTTCAGTCTTTGCCTTGGTTCGCGCCAGTGCGAGACTGGCCCAGGCAGCAGTGCATCATCCAGGTAATCTGGATGGGCTGTGGCATCTGGAACAACAGGTGCGGAGGGCACTGAGCCGGGTGCAGACAACGCTGGACCGGGCTGAGCAATGATGTATACCGTGTAGTACGATGAAAGCCCGCGTAGGTTATGGTCGGCGCGGCGGTTGCCCACCTCGCCGCCAATTCAGAACCGCGCCTGAAGGTTTCCCTTCACATGGCTCCTCAGCACATGGGCCATTGTCATCCGCTGGGGTTCCATTCTGTCCCTCAAACGACGAGACCTTTCTGCTTTGACAAGACGTGGCCTCCTCTACCTCATCAGCGGAACGGCGTAGCGAGCGGAAAACAAACGTTCCGGTCTTTCCCCTTCTCCGCTGAAGCGATATGCTGCTTCCCCCTACACTTCTGAACGATACCCTCCACTCCCGCCTGTGCTTGCCCTTCCTGCGAACTAGTGCTATACTCGCACCAAGGTACGAAGAGTGTCCCTGCCTGACCCCTTGGATTGCCGCCCCCAGACCCGCTGCCCCCGAATCCGCCAAACGCGGCGATTCTCAGAGAGCAGCAGGGGATGACTATCCTTACTGAGACAGGGACTGTGCCATCGCCCATCTCATCGCCCATCTATATGAGGAGATCGTTGCAATGAAGCAGAAAGCCTTCCAGGACTACTACCCAGACGATCTGAGCCATTGCTATGGTTGCGGCCGGCTGAACGAATATGGCCTGCAAATCAAGAGCTATTGGGATGGCGAAGAGTCGATCTGCACTTTCGAACCCAGGCCGTATCACATTGCTATCCCGGGCTACGTCTACGGCGGCTTGATCGCCTCGCTCATTGACTGTCACGGCACGGGTACGGCGGCCGCGGCAGCATACAGAGCCGAAGGCCGGGCGATGGACAGCGAACCGCCGTTGCGTTTCCTGACCGCCTCGTTGCACGTTGATTACCTGCGTCCCACGCCATTGGGCGTGCCGCTGGAAGTGCGGGCCAGGGTGAAAGAGGTCAAAGGACGCAAGGTGGTGGTCACGGCTACACTGTCGGCCGAGGGAGAGGTATGCGCCCGCGGAGAGGTGGTGGCGGTTCAGGTGCCGGAGCATCTGATGCCGGGGAGAAAAGCCGCGCGGCCCGCCAGCTAGCACCGATCGCCCATCACGTGCCGCGCATCGGCAGTCAAGCGCCGGTTGAGTCGCTGCCAGCGATAGCGAACAGCGTGTCGAAACCCAGTGTCCTGCCGGCTTCGTGCCGCCGGTGGGGCTCCGGAATGCAAGTCCGGCGCGAACAAGAACCCTGGTGGGGCAGCTACTGTGCTTCTCAGCGGAGGCTTCGACATAA
The DNA here is from genome assembly GCA_964587335.1 of uncultured Anaerolineales bacterium. Taxonomy (GTDB): domain Bacteria; phylum Chloroflexota; class Anaerolineae; order UBA3071; family UBA3071; genus UBA3071. Next base: position 811 of record CAZPMV010000307.1, on the reverse strand, counting down.
CCTTCGGCCTGCCCTTCGCCAGGTGCATCTCGCAGAGCTGAGAAAGCGCCCGACAGAGAACCAGGAGAGACCTTATGGCCGCGAAGCTGGAGTTGCGAATCCGCCAGGTTGGCCCTTGGGGTCTGAACAGCTACGTCCTGGTCTGCCCCACAACCAGGCAAAGCGTCCTGTTCGACCCCGGCGCTGAACCCGACTCGCTAACACAGATGCTGGCCGGCAGCAACCCCATGGCTATCCTGCTCACCCACACCCACTTCGATCACATCGGTGCGCTGGACGAGATGCGGGCAAGGCTGAACGTGCCCGTGATGGCGCATCCCGCCCCCCATGCTGGCGGCATCGAACTGCGTGCTGACCGCTGGCTCAACCATGGCGACAAGGTGGCCGTAGGCGAACATACGTTGCGAGTGTACCACGCCCCCGGTCACATCGCCGACCAGATCTGCTTCGCCATTGAGGGCGACCACCGCGTGATCGTCGGCGATACCATCTTCGAAGGCGGACCAGGCAAGACCTGGTCCACTGAAGGCTTCCGAACCACGCTGCAAACATTGCGAGAGGTTGTGCTGTCCTGGCCTGATGACACCGTTTGCTATCCTGGCCACGGCCCGTTTTTCCGCCTGGGAGACAGGCGAGCCGACATCGAAGCGTTCCTCAGCAAGGATCACGGCGACTTCTTTGGCGATGCCATCTGGGACATGTAGGACCAGAGCAGTGCGATGAAAGCAGGCGCCACGGCTGAGCTTCGGAGAAGTGCTGTTTTTGTCAAACGAAAAGGTACCCACTTGACAATCGAAAAGGGCCCCACTTG
>CAZPMV010000306.1:0-4094 GCA_964587335.1 uncultured Anaerolineales bacterium | reverse complement strand
TCAGGGATTGACCAGAAGCTCTCTCTGAAAGGCGGGAACAGACTTCCATCGTCGAATGATACTGTCTCCGTCGTTTTCAAAGACGGCCAACTCCTGCGGCACATCCGATGTCCCACACAGGGCAATAGCGACCGCCTTCCCATCGGGTGTAGAGGCAGCAGCAATCCAAGACTCATCCCTGGCCTTGGTGTACTCCGCAGCCTGCTCGTGGCCCACCAGGCGCACTTCGTAGTGTATCACCTCCTGGGAGAGCAAGGTTAGCCAACGGTCTATTTCCTCCAGAGAGAGCACCGAGAACTTCTGCTCGTGGGTGACTATCTCGGCGAAGAAGCCGCTGTCCAGGGACAGGCGGACGGGCATGGAAGCCCGCTGCGCTGCTTTGACCATATCGTTGGTCGGGTTGTCGCCAGCCCAGGTGGTGCAGCCGGTCAACACATCCACGTCCATGATGTGGCGGGGCAGTCCGGCACCGACATTGTACATTTCCGGATCTTCGGGTATGTAGTCGTAGAACAGGCTGTTGAGGCCGTAGGGCCACCAGTTGGGGAACAGCCGCTCGCTCTTCACCTGCCCCAGGTGATAGCACGTGAACATGAAGGTTCGCCCCCTGGCCTTGAAGTAGGGAAGCGCTCGTACGCCGACCTCACCCCAGTGAGGAAAGGCTATGTGCGGCGGTTTGAATCCTCGCTCTTCGTACCACCGGTCTATGCGCTCGAATACCTCCTTCAACTCCGCGTCACTGTACTCTCCGATGCCGAAGTCAAAGGGGATCAGCTTGTAGTAGTTGAAGCCGTGGGCGTCCCAGTCCACCTGCCCGCTTTCGTATTTGGCCCGCATGAAGGGTGTCACCTCGTCGGGGATGTGGTCCAGGTAGCAGGAGATGAGCGGGAGGTGGCCGTGCTGGTTCATCACCTCGGTGTAGCGCAGGTCGTGGCGGCCGATAGCGTCGTCTATCCGCAGGGTGACGTAGGGGGGCATCATCTGCGCCACAAGCGGCTTGCGCGCTGCCCAGACGATAGCGCGCCAGAAGAAACCATCCAGTCCCAGGGCATGACCGAAGAACTCTCGGTGCCACAGGCGGGGAGTGCAGGTGAACTGCACGGCCCGGCCGCGGCCACAGATAGCTGCCAGCACCGCCGGCCACTGCCCGGGCTCGTAGGCGGTGCCGGGGACGTGGTGGCGAGCGAAGATCAACTGGTCTTTGCCCATGGTGAACTGAGCCAGCTCGACCACATGGCGGCCCATGCGTGTGATCTGAGCGAAGGTGACCGGTCGCTTGAGGCGGATCAAGCTGCCGGGCTGCTGCGTGAAGGCGATGAAGTGATCGTTGTCGCCGGTGCGCAGCAGGTCCGAGGCCATAGGGAGGCGGTTCACTTCCAGCCCGAAGAGGCGCAACAGCGGCGGCTTGTAGAGTCTCAGCTCACCGTCGAAGTTGACCAGGCCCAGGCCGTCCTCTTGCACGGCTGAGACCAGCAACTCGGTTTCGGCCAGGGAGAGCGCGTCGCCGAGACGGGCCTGGGCTATGATCACAGCAGAGCAATTGGTCAGCAGCTCACGGGTTAGCGGGCCAGCGGCCAGGTCGTGGATGTGGAAGGGGAAGCCCAGGTGTTGGAGGGCGATGAGCACCGTTTCGTCTACGATGCTGGTGTCGGTGTAGCTGCCCCGGCTATCCACCAGAGCCAGCAGGGCCATGTTACCATGGCTCTCGTGGCGAGACCGTTGGATCATGGTGCGAGGTGAGAATGGCATGATGGTATGTCTCCCTTGTGTCGTGTCTTATCTTTCTTTACGATTGCAGTTGGCGCACAGTCAATGTCATCGAGTTAGGCGTAGTTTAGCTCCTTGTGAGCGTCTTAGGGCGGCAAGAAGCGGGCACAAGGCCCTATGCTACGCCGTAGCTTGGTGACATTGGGCGCACAGTCATGCCGCCTGAAAGGATGCTGGTCAACAGTGCAGCAGGCGGTTCAGAGAGCAACCCTGAGCTTCTCCCGGAAGGCGGGGATCGGCTCCCACCGCTGGATCACACCATCGTCATCGTTCTCGAATAGGGCCAGTTCCAGCGGGATAGCGGCTGTTCCGCCCATCGAGACGCTGACGTTCTGCCCTTCTGGTGTAGATACGGCCGTGATCCAGGACTCGTCGCGCGCCTTGGTGTACTCCGCGGCTTGTTCATGGGTCACTAGACGCATGTCATAATGAGACACTTCATCCGGCAACAGGGTTAGCCAGCGGTCTATCTCCTCCAAAGAGAGCACCGAGAACTTCTGCTCATGGGTCATCACCTCGGCGAAGAAGCCGCTGTCTAGCGCCAGTCGGATGGGCAGGGAAGCCCGCCGTGCGGCCTTCACCATGTCGTTGGTGGGGTTGTCGCCAGCCCAGGTGGTGCAGCCAGTCAGCACGTCGTGCGCCATAGTGTGGCGAGGAAGAGTTGCGCCGACATTGTACATTTCCGGATCTTCGGGTATGTAGTCGTAGAACAGGCTGTTGAGGCCGTAGGGCCACCAGTTGGGGAACAGCCGCTCGCTCTTCACCTGCCCCAGGTGATAGCACGTGAACATGAAGGTTCGCCCCCTGGCCTTGAAGTAGGGAAGCGCTCGTACGCCGACCTCACCCCAGTGAGGAAAGGCTATGTGCGGCGGTTTGAATCCTCGCTCTTCGTACCACCGGTCTATGCGCTCGAATACCTCCTTCAACTCCGCGTCACTGTACTCTCCGATGCCGAAGTCAAAGGGGATCAGCTTGTAGTAGTTGAAGCCGTGGGCGTCCCAGTCCACCTGCCCGCTTTCGTATTTGGCCCGCATGAAGGGTGTCACCTCGTCGGGGATGTGGTCCAGGTAGCAGGAGATGAGCGGGAGGTGGCCGTGCTGGTTCATCACCTCGGTGTAGCGCAGGTCGTGGCGGCCGATAGCGTCGTCTATCCGCAGGGTGACGTAGGGGGGCATCATCTGCGCCACAAGCGGCTTGCGCGCTGCCCAGACGATAGCGCGCCAGAAGAAACCATCCAGTCCCAGGGCATGACCGAAGAACTCTCGGTGCCACAGGCGGGGAGTGCAGGTGAACTGCACGGCCCGGCCGCGGCCACAGATAGCTGCCAGCACCGCCGGCCACTGCCCGGGCTCGTAGGCGGTGCCGGGGACGTGGTGGCGAGCGAAGATCAACTGGTCTTTGCCCATGGTGAACTGAGCCAGCTCGACCACATGGCGGCCCATGCGTGTGATCTGAGCGAAGGTGACCGGTCGCTTGAGGCGGATCAAGCTGCCGGGCTGCTGCGTGAAGGCGATGAAGTGATCGTTGTCGCCGGTGCGCAGCAGGTCCGAGGCCATAGGGAGGCGGTTCACTTCCAGCCCGAAGAGGCGCAACAGCGGCGGCTTGTAGAGTCTCAGCTCACCGTCGAAGTTGACCAGGCCCAGGCCGTCCTCTTGCACGGCTGAGACCAGCAACTCGGTTTCGGCCAGGGAGAGCGCGTCGCCGAGACGGGCCTGGGCTATGATCACAGCAGAGCAATTGGTCAGCAGCTCACGGGTTAGCGGGCCAGCGGCCAGGTCGTGGATGTGGAAGGGGAAGCCCAGGTGTTGGAGGGCGATGAGCACCGTTTCGTCTACGATGCTGGTGTCGGTGTAGCTGCCCCGGCTATCCACCAGAGCCAGCAGGGCCATGTTACCATGGCTCTCGTGGCGAGACCGTTGGATCATGGTGCGAGGTGAGAATGGCATGATGCTTTCCTCCCTTCCTTACCTTTTCCGCAACTACTCAGGCTGGCACGGAATTGGGCCGATCACTCAGTCTGGCCAACCCTCGATCAGAAAGCGTGACCGGTGACAACAGGTTCAAGAGAAGGTATCGCCAGCAATCATGCCACTCCTGATGTCGAATGGATAGGCTTCTGCTCTTGCTCAATTGGCGCTAGGGATGAGGATTGAGCATATAGGTTCTGCATTGGCTCAGTTTCCTACAGGTTGTTGGATCCTCACGGCCCATGTCAACTGAGGAGGCACATGTCCCCCAATCCCCCGCCCCGAGAACGCGCAGCGCCGAGCCGAATTGCCTCCTGAAAGATGGGATCTACAAGAGGACAAGTGCTGTGTCGGTTTACC
>CAZPMV010000305.1:1840-4117 GCA_964587335.1 uncultured Anaerolineales bacterium | reverse complement strand
CTCAGGCAAACGAGGTGGACTCCGCTGACGGCGGCTCCTTCACCATCACGATTATGACCACCAGAGCGATGACGATGCCCGCCAGGTTGGCCAGGATGGGCGCCTGGAATCCAAAGCGGTCGTAGAGCAAGCCGCCGATGTAGGGCGCAGGAAAGGAGAACAGCCCTCGGAAGGCAGATAGCCGCCCCACGGCCTCGCCCCGTTGCTTGACGGGGACGCTGTTGGCCAAGAGGGCCTGCTGCGCTGGCACCCATGTAGCAGCGAGGAAGCCGAAGTAAGCGTGCAGGGCGGCGAAGGCCACGAAGCTCTTGCTGAACAGCCATCCAGCAAGGAGGAAGATGCCCATGGCCTCCGAGAAAACCATGAAAAGTTTGCAGCCATAGCGGTCCACCAGCTTGCCGATGGGCAATTGCGTGATGGCCCAGACGGCGGAGAACAGGCCGGACATCACCCCCAGTTGGACAGTGGTGAAACCATAGCTCTCGCTCAGCATGCCGAAGAGGAGCGCACTTCCCAGTCCCCAGACGAAAACGTCTATGGTCAGGGCCCAATACAGGCCACGTAGCTCTTTGGGAGGCCAGACCATTCTGGCCAACACCCCCTTCAACTCGCCCCACGAGACCACCCCGCTGGCCTGGCTCAGGGATTCCTTCAGCAGCAGGAGCAACAGAAGCACGCGCAGTCCTTCCAGGCCCAAGCGCGACAGGAAGACGGGGGTGAAGCCCCAGCGATCGGCGACAAAGCCACCCAGGGTGGGGGCCAAGATGCCCGGCGCGATCCAAGCGACCATCAGGATGCTGTAGGCCATGGCGCGGCGGCTGGCTAGTGTCGACTCGGCGATCAGTGAGTGCTCGGCCGGGAGGGCAACCAGACCAGCTCCCAACAGGATGATTCCCGGCAGCAGCCACCGCCAATCAACAGAGATGGCAGCCAGCACGTAGAAGCAGATGGCCAGGAAGCCCGCCAAGCTGCCCAGGACGATGAAGGGCTTTCGCCCCAGGCGGTCGGAGAGCCAGCCGCCGATGGGCTGGATGAAGGCGGTCACTATGCCTCTCGCCCCGCCCACGCTTTCCAGCATGCCCAGGGTGCTCATGGGGGTGCCCAGGCTGAGCACGAAGGGCTGCCACACAGCCTGCGTCATGCTGCTGAACAAGCCAGCCATGAAGTGACTGGCGGCGACGACGCGCAGGGTCCGGTCCTTTTCCGCTTGCTCCATCACGTCCCCTCAGACCGCTGCTTGCGCCGACCCAGCGCGCTTCAGGACACGCAGGGCGCGCAAGGTGACCCACTTGCTGGGCTTCTTCTTCACTTCGATGTCAGCCCACACCTTGCCGTTGAGCGAATTCTCCAGCGTCCAGCACCCCTGGTCGTCCTGTTTGCTCAAGATGAATCGCAGCGCATTGGCGAGTCGGGGGTCGCCGCCGTAGCCCAGTTCCACCAGCACGCCTGTGACCTCCAGCACGTCGCTCCAGTAACTCAGCGGGAAGCCGAACTTGAACCAGGTGGAACTCACTCGCTTGGTATAGGGGTAGTCGGCCACGGCGGGGTCGCGGCTCAGCAGGAACTCGGCGCCCACCTCGATGGCCCGCGTCACGACCGGGGTGCGCTGATCCGGTGGGACGGCTAGCAGGGCGCGCATGGCCTTGGCAGCACCCCAGCCGCAGGGCTGCCTCTCGTTGGCGCTGCAAGCAAAGACCGGCCCGCTCGTGCCCGATTTGAGGTAGCGGATCCCGTCGCCAGTGATGACACTAGCTTGCCAGTCCAAAGCAGTCTGCACGCGCGGGTCGTCGCCGTAGCCCAACCGCAGCAGAGCGCACAGCAGGTTGCCGTTCAAGCAGGGTATGCAACCACTGGGCACTGGCCGCTGCAAGCAGGAAAAGGCTCCGTTGGCGGCGATGCTGTGGCTCAAGAGGTACTCGCAGCCCCGCCGCACCCGCTCGTCGGCCGCGTCGGCCCCCAGATCAGCCAGGAAGATGACTTGCCAGACGGTGCCCCGATACTTGGGACTGTAGCCGCTGCCCGGCTTGACCCAGAAGCCATCAGGCTGTTGGGCGTCCAGGATCACCGGCGCCGGGCCCCTAGTCATGATGGCTGCCTGGGCCTGGTGAACCTCAGGGGCATCCTCAGGCACATCCAACAGATCACGCAGCGCGAAGTAGCGCACGCCGGGGTTGCCTGGGTCTGGCTGCAGCAACCAGGGGATGGGATCACCGCTAAGAACATCCTTCCAGGGCATGAGTTTCCTCCTCCGCAAGTCTCAGCCGTAGGGGCGGGTTT
>CAZPMV010000305.1:0-1740 GCA_964587335.1 uncultured Anaerolineales bacterium | reverse complement strand
GCGGGCTGTCCTGCGGTTCAATGCTTCGGGATTCACCAGGTTGGGCGGTATCTCTCCCTCCAACGCGGCGATCAGGTTCTCGGCAGCCATGGCGGCCATCTTCGTGCGCGTGGCGACGCTGGCGCTGGCCATGTGCGGGCAGATAATGACGTTGGACAAGGCCAACAGCTTGTGATCAGCCGGCAGAGGCTCCGGCTCGGTCACGTCCAGCGCGGCGTAGGCGATGTCGCCGTGCTCCAGAGCGTCGTAGAGCGCGCCGGGGTCCACAATGGGGCCACGAGCCGTGTTGATCAGAATAGCCGAAGGCTTCATCTTCTTGAACTGCTCAGCGCCGAGCATGTAGTGGGTTTCTGGCGTCAGGGGCACGTGCACGCTCACGAAATCCGATTCGGCCAGCAGGGTGTCCAGGTCAACGCACTGAGCCCTCAGTGTCTTGCCCCTTTCCTCCGAGAAGTGAGGGTCGTAGGTGAGCACGCGCATGTCGAACCCTTGAGCCCGCCTGGCCATACCGCTGCCGATGCGGCCCAGGCCGATGATCCCCAACGTGGCGCGGTGAACATCGTGGCCCAGCAGGAGAACGGGCCCCCAACTGCGCCACTTCCCGGCGCGGATGTAGTCCATCCCCTCCACCACCCGGCGCGCCGCGGCCAGAAGCAAGGCGAAAGCGAAATCGGCCGTGGTCTCGGTCAGCACGCCGGGCGTGTTGGTGACGAGGATTCCCCGTTCCGTGGCCGCGGCGACGTCAACGTTGTCGTAGCCAACGGCGTAGTTGGCGATCACCCGAAGTTGCGGCCCGGCAGTGTCCATGACCGTGGCGTCAATGGGGTCAGTGAGCAAGGAGAGGAGACCTTGCACTCCCTTCACCTTGTCCAGGAGCACCTCGCGAGGCGGAGGTGTCTCCCCTTGCCAGACCTCCGCCTCGCACAGTTCGCGCACCATGTCCAGCCCTGCCTGGGGTATGATACGAGTGACATACACTCTGGGCCTGGCCATGTCTCTGTCCTCCATCCGAAACGTTGGATCTCACGCTGGATCTCAATGTGACCCAGTGCTCTGTCAGACGTGAATTGAGGGCCCGTATAGCGACTGAAGTTGCCACTATGAACCCATCACTTCAGCATTAGCAGAGCACCAGGCGCCGCGGCGGTCTTCTCGGTCGTGATGGGCAAGCTACACACGGCTTCAGGCGCCGGCTCTGCTTGCCACCTCACCAGCGCTCGTAGCGCACCAGTTCCGATAGCGTCTTGCGCTTCTTGGGCCTGGGTTGATCGGCCGGATAGCCCAGCGGCGTGAAGGCGATGGGTTCCACGTCGTCGGGCAGGGCCAGTATCTCCCGCGCCGCCGAGGGATCAAAGGCCCCGACCCAGCAGGTGCCCAGCCCCAGGTCAGCGGCAGCCAGGATCAGGTGATCCATGACGATGGCCACGTCCACGTCCATGTAGCTCTTGCCGTCTCGGCGGACCCAGGCCTTGGCCGGAATCCCACAAATGCCGATGACCAACGGCGCTTGCACAAACCAATCCTTCCTGTAGATGCGCCTCAGCTCCTCCTCACGGCCCGCCGTGTGGATGACGATGAGCCGGAAGGGCTGGCGGTTGGCTGCAGTCGGTGCCAGGAGCGCCGCCTCGAGCAGGCGTTGCAGCTTGTCCTCTTCCACCGCGTCGGGTGTGTAGGCCCGGACGCTATAGCGCGTGTTGATCAGTTCTGAGAAGTCCATCATGTGCCTCCTTGGTTTGGTTC